>CAZNPR010000089.1:3578-6174 GCA_964574965.1 uncultured Syntrophomonas sp.
ACTGATATTACTTTTTATAGGAAAGAACAGGGAGAAGAACATGACCAAAGTAGATATAGCCGTGATCGGTGCCGGAGCAGTAGGACTGAGCGTGGCGCTCAAGGCAGCCGAAAGAAAAGGGCTCACCATCGTCGTACTGGAAAAAAATCACCGCTTCGGTCAGGAAATATCCAGCCGCAACAGCGAAGTCATCCATTCCGGGTTTTACTATTCGCCGGAAATGTTGAAAAGCCGGCTTTGCGTCCGCGGCAACCCGATGTTGTATGAGTTTCTGGCCCCCCGACAGGTTTCACACCGCAAAACAGGGAAAATCCTGTCCGCACTCGATCAGAAGGAAGAGACCGAACTGGATCGTTTGTATGAGAATGCGCAGCGCAATCAGGTTTCCGTCCGGCGCCTGACCAAAAAGCAGTTGAGGGAAATGGAACCGGAGATCGCCGGCATTTCAGGGCTTTACTTTCCGGAAAGCGGCATCATAAACGCCCACGAATACATGCAGGCTTTATATTATGAAGGTCAGGCGGCGGGAGTCGTTTACCTGTTCGGCACCGCCGTCAAAGCAGCCAATTTTAACGGCCTTGATCATGAAATCGTCACTGGGCAGGAAACCATTCATGCCGGACAGGTGATCAACTGCGCCGGCCTGGGGGCTGAGGAGATCGCCGGGATGATCGGCATCGATACTGAGAAACAAGGCTATAGGCTTCATCCCTGCAAGGGTGAATACTTTAAAATCAAGCGCAAATTGAACATCCAACATCTGATATATTCGGTCCCCACAGTGAGCAGCCTGGGCATCCACCTGAGCATGGACCAGGGAGGCGGTCTGCGCCTGGGCCCCAATGCTTTTTATGTGGACGAGTTGAATTATGATGTGGATGAAAGCCATGCGGAGGAATTCTTCCGCGCCGCCAGCCGCTATATCCCCGCCCTGCAGGAAACCGATCTGCTGCCGGATTTCGCCGGTATCCGCCCCAAACTGCAGGCGCCGGGAGATGCGATGAAGGACTTTATCATCCAGGAGGAAAGCCGGCTGGGTTACCCAGGCTGGATCAACCTGATCGGCATCGAATCCCCTGGTCTCACCGCCAGTCTGGCCATCGGAGAATATGTGGCGGCCATGCTCGGTTAGGCGGCCCGCCTTACGCGTATGTATCCCCATGTGAAAAGAGGATTCCGGCAGACTACAGTGAACTATTAAAATATTGGATGAGCGCAGGGATTTAAAGGAAAGAAGGCTGCCAGGTGAAAAAAGTCAGCATCATCGTACCGGTGTATAATATGGAGCAGGTCCTGGGCAAATGTATCGCCGATCTCTTATCCCAGACGTATCCCAATATAGAGATCATCCTGGTGGATGACGGCTCCACTGACCGCACTTTGCAGGTATGTCAGGAATTTGCCAGCCGTGACCAGCGCATCAAAGTAGTGCATACGCATAACCAGGGCTGCAGCATGGCCCGTAATACGGGTATGGAACAGGCTGACGGGTATTATGCTTTTTTCATGGACGCAGATGACAATCTCGAAGCAGATGCGATCGAGGTCATGGTTGATACCATGGAACGGGAGAACAGCGATTATGCTATTTTCGGACATCGGAGTATTAACTCAAGAGGCCGGGAAACTTACAGCCAAAGCTATGCCAACGCCACCGTGGACGCCAGCGAGCTCCGCCGGAACTACGGCAGAGCAGATGACAGAAATATTTACAACATCCAGCGGGCCATCTGGAATAAGATGTTCGTCCTAAGCAAGCTCAAACAAAATAATATCCGGTTCACCAACGTCCGCAGGCATGATGCGGAAGTATTTGTCTCCCGATACCTGGATATAGCGGACAGAGTGAGCTTTATCGACCGGCTTTTCTATACTTACAATAAAGATGATTATCAAAAAATATTGGGTAAACTGCCAGCGGATTATATCGACGAAATTGGCAGGACCATGCAGCTGCGCATGGACCTGTTTACAGCCTGGAACCCGGATAACCACACAGCTTTTGATTTTCTTCGGGATGAATATACCCAGCGCTTGTTCCGCGCGCTGGAATTATCCTTTCATCCTAAGATGAATTTTGATCGCAGGCAGCGGCTGGCCTGGCTCAGGGAAGTCATCAAACGGGAGGAAGTCCAGGCGGCTTTTGCCGGAAAACGCTTTGATTCCCGCTATAGAAATACAGTCTGTGCCCTGGTCAAAGGCAAAAAGGCCCATTTACTGTACTGTCTGTTAAAGCTGAAGACACGGAAATGATCCCGCCCATTGAAAAATTTCCTGTTTGTACTTAAAGAAAAGGCACTAATGAAAAATACGCTGAAAAATTGAAAGCGAAACTGGCCTTGGCTACGAAAAAAAGAGCGCCAGCAGAGGGAGATCCTTCTGCCGGCGCTTGGCTTCTTTATTTAGGCATCAGCAGCTATAGCGGAGCTTTTCCCCTTGTGGTTCTGCCACATGGTCCATAAGGGACCGGCGATACAGATGGTGGAGTAGCAGCCGGAAATGGTGCCAAACATCATGGGCAGGGCAAAGGCCCTAATGGAGCCGATATCATAGATCTGGGCAAAAACATATACTACGGTAATGCTCAAGAACACAG
>CAZNPR010000090.1:0-6014 GCA_964574965.1 uncultured Syntrophomonas sp.
ACATCCTGGCAACCGCCGGCACTTATAAATTCCTGCAGGAAAACGGTATCCAGTGCCAGGTGATCAATAAAATGTATGAGGGCCGGCCCAATATCGTTGACGGTATAACCAATAAGGAGATCAACCTGGTCATCAATACCCCTTCGGGCAAACGCAGCCAGCATGATGATTCATATATCCGCAAGGCTGCCATCAAATACAAGGTAACGTATATCACTACCATGGCAGCTGCCCTGGCCAGTGCTGCCGGTATCGCCGCCTATAATGAAAAGCAGGGTGGCGTTTCCAGGCTGAAATCACTACAGGAGTACCACGGATAATACCCGCTTGCCGTGGTTAAAATACTTTAAGAGCCTGTGATGAGACTTATTATAATAGGTTAATTTACAGGCTTTCTTATATTGACTGCTCGGAAATTTCGAATCATAATATTATTAGCACAATATTATATATTGAAGGGGGATAATTCATGCACAAACCGACAGCTCATTTGCCAGTCTGGCGGGATCGCGACACAGACTGGGACAAAGCCTTCGAAAAGTACCTTGCCGAAAACAAAACCCTCGCCTATATGATGCTTAAAAATGCCAAAATCTATAAGAATGCAGGAGTCCTCACCCAAAAAAATATCAAGGGGGAGTGGGAAACCCTTACCTGGAATGAATTCGCCGACCGGTTTACCGCAGTAGCAAAAGTCCTCATCGATATGGGGATCGGCGCCGGAGATCTGTGTTCAGTGTTTGCCAGGAACTGTTCCGAATGGGCCATTTCTGACATGGGGATCCTGGCCACTCGTGCGGTTTCAGTACCGATCTATGCTACCAATTCGAAAGAAGAAGCAGAATATATTATCAATGATGCCGAAGTCAAAGTGGTCTTTGTCGGTGATCAGGATCAGTATGACCGGGCAGCGAAAATCATCGCTGATAATACCTTCCTTAAGTTTATCGTGGCGATGCAGGATAATATCAAGATCAGCGGCGATAAAAGCATGTACTTAAGCCAGATGGTCGAAAAAGGCCGCCAGCTCAAAAATGACAAGGAATTTGAAGAGCGTATCAACAACGTGGATCCCGATGATATCGTGACCATCATCTATACATCCGGAACCACCGGCAATCCCAAAGGTGCAGTTCATACCCACCGCAGTTTTTTGAACGGGATCTTCCCGGCCTGGCGTTACCCGGAAGCTGGCCCGGACTATATTTCCCTCTCCATTCTGCCCCTTTCCCATATCTTTGAAAGACTATGGTCTTACGGCTGTATGAGCGTCGGTGTCAGGATCGGTTATTGCCCCGATCCCACCAGTTTCCTTGAATATATGAACCACTACAAACCCCATTTCATGACCAGCGTACCCCGGATCTGGGACAAAGTTTACGGGACTATCCATGCCGGGATGAAAAACGCCGGCGGGATGAAATACAAAATGTTTGAATGGGCAAAGGGCGTAGGAATCCAGGCTTACAAAACCAATCGCTATGGAGTCAAATATAAAATTGCCGACAAACTGGTTTTCAGTAAAATAAGAGATATGCTGGGCACGGAAAATTGCAATGTATACCACATCGGTGGTTCCGCTTTTGCACCTGAAGTGAATGAGTTCTTCCAGGCGGTGGGCATCAATATTGCCATGGGCTATGGTTTGACTGAATTCTTCCCGGTCTGTGTCGGATTTAGAGACAATGCCATTCCCGGGTCTTGCGGTGTGATCCTGCCCATGTGCCAGGTGAGGATCTCTGATGAAGGAGAGGTCCAGCTAAAAGGCGGCATGTGTATGACCGAATATTATAAAAACCCGGAAGCAACCAAAGCCATTTTCACTGAAGACGGCTGGTTTAAGACCCAGGATGTAGGTGAACTGCACTATGTGGAAAAGAACGGCGATAAATTAGGCTATGTCAAAATTACTGACCGCATAAAAGAGCTGATCATTACCGCCGGCGGCAAAAATATTTCCCCGCAGCAGATCGAATCCCTGCTGGGCAATGAAATGTATATTTCCCAGTTCGTATGTATTGGTGAAAACAGAAAATTTATCTCTGCTCTGGTCGTACCCAATTTTATTCTCCTGGAGGATTATTGCAAAAACAATAATATTGAATATGTTTCCCCGGAACAGATCATTCAGAATCCGCAGATATATAAATTCTACGAAGGTTTGATCGAGGCTAAAACCAGAAGTCTGGGCCAGGTTGAAAAAATCAAGAAGTTCGTCCTGCTTCCGGAAGAACTTACCCAGGATGCCGGGGAAATGACCCCGACCCTTAAACTGAAGCGGAAGTTCATCGATCACAAGTACAAAGACCTGATCGACAAACTCTACCAAGAATAAAACTGCATAGTAAAAAGGGTGTCAGGAAGATTTCCCGGCACCCTTTCTTTTTCTTTCATTAAAAAAGGCTATTCGCTTCTTCTCGTGGGATGCTGCAAACAGCCTTGTATGATTGGGTTTTATTTTTACTGCTGCGGTTTAGCTTGTAAAGCAGCGGTCAGAGAAATTTGCTTTCCGTCGCGCAGGATATCAAGGGTAATTTTATCTCCCACTTTATGATCGGAGACTATTTCCTGCAAACCTTCTGCAGAAGATACTTTACTGCTGTCAATAGCGGTGATCACATCCATCGCTTTAACGCCTGCTTTCTCAGCAGCTGTACCTCTGACAATTTCAACCACTACCACACCCTGGGTCGTGTCTGACAAATCCAGTTCCTGCCGCACCTCATCATTGACATCTGTCATACTGATCCCCAGGAATGGCCTGACGATAACTTTGCCTTTTATCAGGTCCTGCAGTACCTCATCGACGGTATCAGTGGGTATGGCAAAGCCGATCCCCTGAGCGGTAACGTTCACGGCTGTATTGATGGCAATGACTTCTCCCTTGAGGTTTAACAGCGGGCCGCCGGAATTGCCGGGATTAATAGCCGCATCTGTCTGGATCAGGTTTTTGTAATTGCGGTCTTCGATGCTGATGGGGCGACCTTTGGCAGATATGACCCCGGTGGTCACCGTATGGTCAAGGCCGTAAGGCTGACCGATGGCTACCACCCATTCACCTACTCGCATCTTATTGGAGTCGCCTAATTTTAATATCTGATAATTGCTGCCTTCGATTTTTAAAACCGCCAGATCAAGATCTCTGTCCTGCCCTACGACCTGAGCCGGCATCTCCTTGGTTTTCCCGTTCAGCTGAACAGTAACCGAAGCCGCATTTTCGATCACATGTTGATTGGTCAGGATATATCCATCGCTGGTTATGATAAACCCGGTGCCAATACCCGTTTCGTATTGCGGACTGAAATCATAATTATATTCGTCCCCGAAGAACTCACGGAAAAACGGGTCATTGAAAAAAGGATTGTCAGCGATGGAAGTACTTTTGACTTTCGACTTGATATTGACCACTGCAGGCGTGGCTTTCTCCACCATGTCAGCAATATCCATGGTTCCGGAAGGCAAGGTGACAGCGGCCGTCGCTGTGCTGTTACCGTACTCGACAACTGCCTCTTGTTTCGGTTCTTCCGTTATCGCTGCCCACAGATTGGTTCCCTGTTGATCGGCAATAAACGCTCCACCTAATAAAAAAGCGATCAATAGTAAAAAAATAATGGTTACATATTTCTTCATGATGAAATCTCCTTCCCGGTATGCTTTATTTCACTCAGGATTTATGGCCAAATAGGCTTAACCAGCATAAACTTAATTCCTTGTTCAAATTATACCCCGTATATGTGAAAGTTTTGTGAAAATTTATTGAAAAGTTATCTGCATTATCAATTCCGATTAAAGTCGTAAAAACAGAAGATGCTATAATTGAATGGATATATTTTATCCGGGTAATCGGTGGTTTTCCGGGAAAATATAAAGACAGATCATTTTAAGGAGCGCCTATGTTGATCAGCATTGCCAGGGAAATAACCCGGATAGGCGGGCGAGCTTTTTACACCGGCGGTTATACCCGGGATCTCTTGATAAGCGGGCACGCTGAAGCAGGCTCGGATATAGATATTGAAGTGTTTCATCTGGAATCAGAGCAGCTGATTGCTCTGCTTTCCCCCTTCGGGGAAGTGAAAACCGTCGGCAAGATCTATCCGGTGTTTAAAATCAAAGGTCATCCTGAATGGGATTTTACCCTCTCCCGGCAGAATAGCTATGCAGATGCAGCCGCCCGCAGAGATTTTACCATCGACGCAATTATGATCGACATCGTGACCGGGGAAATATTGGACTATACCGGAGGAAAGCAGGATCTTGCTGCTAAAGTCATTCGCCATACCACGCCTGAAGTGTTGGCTGACGATCCCCTGCGGGCTTACCGGGCGGCCTCATTGGCAGGCCGGTTAGAGTTCACCGTCCATCCCGAAACACTGCAGTTGATGCACAAAGCTGATTTAGGTAAGGTCCCGCACGAGAGGATCGCGGCAGAATTAAAGAAGCTTTTGCTGCTGTCGGCAAAGCCCTCCATCGGTTTGAGATACCTGGAAAAAACCGGACTCCTAAGGCAGCTTCATCCCGATCTTTACAATTTGATCGGCTGTGAACAGGAACCAAAAAATCACCCCGAAGGTGACGTATGGGAACACACTTTACAGGTAGTCGACGAAGCCGCCAAACTAAAGGACAAGTCCCGGAACCCGTTGGTTTTGATGTGGGCTGCTTTGCTGCATGATATCGGAAAACCTGCCGTCACCAAACAGCGGGAAGGCAAGATCACGGCTTATGGGCACGATACCCAGGGGGCCGGGATGGCATCTGCATTTTTACATGATCTGCGCTGCAGCAACGACCTCACCCACAGCGTAATGGTGCTGATCCGGGAACACATGCATCCTGTGCTGTTGTATAAACAAAAAGAGCAGATTACGGATAAAGCCATCCGCAAACTGGCTGACCGGGTCGATATCAGTGAATTATTGCTGCTTTCCGAAGCCGATTTTCACGGCCGGAGTATGGAACGTGATTACAGCCCCATCCGCGATTGGCTCCTGGGCAGGATCATGGAGCTGGGCCTTGAACCCGGAAAAAAAATCGAGCCGCTGTTAAAGGGCCGTGACCTGCTGGAATTAGGAATGCCACCCGGAGATTCTTTTAAAAAGATTTTAGACCTGGCCTGGGAACTGCAGTTGGAAGGCCTGGACAAGGAACAGATCATCCGGGCTGTCAAAGCAGAATTCATTTAAAGAAGAGGCCGCGTAATGCTGTGCTCTTCTGGCATCTTTTGAGCTTTAAGATCTCTTCAGGGTCTGCACACTGTCATAAACCAGGTCGATCAGATGGATACATCCCTGACCGGCTCCCATCAGCCCCGCTATTTCCTTTTTACTCTTCCCTGAAAGGCTTACACCCACCAGATTTTTCATCAGATCAGCCGCAGGCCGGCAAACCTGATCGGGTGCCCGCAGTACCTGCCCGAAAGCTTCAATAACGGTCCCGGCTGCATCGATCTCCAACCGGCTGGCCATCTGATGGAAAGTGTCCACCAGGCTGCCAACGATGATTTGATTTCCCTGCTGATCCTGCATAAGCTGCTGGCTCTTGCTGCGGCTGAAAAGATCAGCCTGACGAGGTGAAGCGCCGATAAAATCCGTCCAGGAACTTTGTACCAGTTCCAGGTTGCTGTAGTAACGGCAAGAACCGGCATAGGCGTTTTCCCAAAAACTGTTATACGCTTCTGCGTCCGGGTATCCCCGCTGATGGAAAAAGAAAGTTTCTGCCTGGACTACGCCGATGACGCAATCATTGAACAGGGCTCTTTCAAGTTCATCCCCTGCATTCTGCAGCGCAGCTTTCATTTGCCGTCCGCTGCCAAGGTAGGCATCGACCCCCTTCAGGCTGTCGATATAGATGGTTTCTTCCGCCATGTTTCCAGCCCGCCCCAGCCTCTTAAGCCAGGCATCGGTAATTTTAAGGCTGCTCATTTCCACTTCTATGCCTGCCCGTCTTTCAATGTGGTTATCCATGTAATCCGTCAGCGCAATAATAGATTGTTCATCTTTCTTCCGTACTGATGT
>CAZNPR010000091.1:0-5970 GCA_964574965.1 uncultured Syntrophomonas sp.
TCTGACAACCTCTCCCCATAAGGAGGATTGGCAATCAAATAACCATATTTGTATCGGGATTTTAACTCCGTAACATCTTGACGTTGAAAAGAAAGCAAGTTTTTAAAACCAGCCTGGGCGGCATGATACCTGGCCAGTTCAATTGCAGATTGATCGATGTCAAAACCGAAAATGCCCAAGGGCTGATTATGATCAGCCAAATCAGCCGCTTCCTGACGTGCATTTATCCAGAGGTGCTTATTCAGATCGGGCCAGTGCTGGGAAGCAAAATCACGATTCAGACCTGGGGCTATGTTCCTCCCGATCATTGCTGCTTCGATGGGAATAGTTCCGGAACCGCAGAAGGGGTCTATAAAAGCCCGGTCAGGTTTCCAGCGGCTTAGTAATATCATGGCTGCAGCTAATGTTTCTTTAAGAGGTGCATCGCCGGTTTTTTGCCGGTATCCCCTTTTATGCAGTCCGGCACCGCTGGTATCGATCGCTAAGGTTGCGATATCGTTTAATAAAGAGATCTGGATTTTGTAACGCAGGCCTTTTTCCGGGAACCAGCTGCGCTTGTATTTCATTTTCATCTTCTCTACCACCGCTTTTTTAACAATCGCCTGGCAATCAGAAACACTAAATAATTTGGATTTTATTGATTTTCCTTCCACCGGGAATTCAGCATCTTCCGGTATCAAATCCCCCCAGGGAAGGGCTTTCGTTCCTTCGAAAAGCGCTTCAAAAGTTGTTGCTGGAAACTGACCAGCTTTTATGAACAGACGATCAGCAGTGCGGAGCCAGATATTACAGCGGGCAATGGCATTACCATCTGCCGTAAAAGTTACTTTGCCATTTTCGACAGTTAAGTCAACATAACCCAGTTTTTTGAGCTCCACAGCCAATACTGATTCCAGCCCAAAAGCACTTGTAGCGATCAATTCTATATTATTCATCAGCAAATACCTCTTCCTTGGATAAACATTATATTTCCAAAGCTATTTATTAATTATATTGCCTGAATAGGGGAAAATAATCTAGCAAATTAAACATGAGTCAGTGAGGCAATGTATGGAAATCAATATCAAACCACCCAGCTTAAAAAAATTTACTGAAACCATAAAACTATTGGATTTGGTTGGAATCGCAGCCGGGTCGCTTCTTCTGGCCGCGTCCATACAGGGGATAATGATTCCGGGCAACCTGTTGACTGGCGGGTTGACCGGGCTGGCCATCGTTTTAGAGTATATTTTCAAAATTGATGTCTGGGTATGGTATGCAGTGCTCAACATTCCTCTGTTGATTGCCGGTTATAAATATGTCAGCCGCCGCTTTATAATCTATAGTATCTTTGGGGCAGCTGTTTTAACCTTCTTTTTAGCCCTCTTAAAATATATTGATTTTGGCATTGAGGATATATTTTTATCAGCGGTTTTCGGCGGGGTCTTGTCAGGAATAGGTTCAGGTCTAATTTTTCGCTGCAAAGGGTCCACCGGAGGAATTGATATTGTTGCTGTTATTATTCGCCGTTTTTGGGGGTTTAATATTGGGCAAACTTTTCTGGTGTTTAATATTTTTGTCTTGTTCAGTTCCTTGCTGGTGTTTAATTTTGAAAAAACTCTTTATGCAGCAGTGGCTATCTACATTGCTTCCAAAGTCATGGATACAGTGGTAACGGGGGTGGAAACGACCCGCACAGCGATGATAATATCTGCGCAAAATCAAGATATTGCTCAGGTGATCATTCATAACCTGCATCGGGGTTGTACCTATTTGGCAGCGAAAGGTGCTTATACGGGTGAGGAAAAAGAGATCGTTTTAGTGACGGTGGCAAAAACACAACTACCAACTCTAAAAGAGATCGTATTTTCACTGGACCCCAAAGCTTTTATCATTATCAATGAAACCATTGAAGCCTTTGGCAAGGGATTCCGAATTGGAGGACCGGAATTCTGACCACTTTTGCTGTCGCAAAGACAATAAATAACCCCTTATCATAAATATGACAAGGGGCATATAATTTAGCGAGGTCTATGCAGACTGATTGGACTTTTCTTCCGTAATTTCTTTCATGCGCAATTGTTTAAAATCCTTGGTTTCAGCAACAATTACTCCTGAAAGAGCCAACAGGGCTATCAGATTAGGAATTGCCATGGCACCGTTGAAAGTATCAGCAATGTCCCAAACCAGACCTAGTTTTAAATTAGCTCCTATAAAAGCAGTTATGCAAAAAGCAATTCTATATAGTACGATCCCTTTTTTGCCAACCAGATAATAAAAGCACTTTTCTCCGTAATAGGACCAGCCTAAGACGGTTGAATAAGCAAAGAATATCAAGGCAATCGTAACCAGAATGCTGCCTATATTCGGTAAAAAGAGTTCGAAGCTCCTGCTGGTAAGTGCTGCTGCCTGGGCTTTATCGGCTCCCAGATAGAGCTGTGCCATTACTAATGAAATGCCAGTGATACTGCAGACGATGATCGTATCTAAAAAGGTTCCGGTCATTGAAACCAGGCCTTGCCTTACTGGGTGGTCGGTCTTGGCTGCTGCTGCTGCGATTGGTGCTGAACCTAAGCCAGCCTCATTAGAGAATACGCCTCGTGCTACGCCATATCTGATCGTCGTTCCGATCAACGCACCAAAACCAGCTTTAGCCGTAAACGCTTCGGTAAAAATCAGTGCCAGAGCATTACCCAGCAGATCAAGATTCATAAATATGATCACCAGTCCGGCAAGGATATAAAATACTGCCATAAATGGAACGATTACTGAGGTTGCTTTACCAATACTCTTTATACCCCCCAGGATCACCAGAGCGGTTAATACAGCAAGAATTATCCCCGTTATGACTGGACTGATATTAAAGGTATCATACATATTACCGGCAACCGCATTCGTTTGAACCAGATTGCCGATTCCGAAAGCGGCAACCGCTCCGAATAAAGCAAACAACCAGGCCAGCCATTTCCAGCCCAGGCCGCGCTCGATATAATACATTGGGCCTCCAGCCATTTCACCATTTTCATCAGTTATACGATATTTTATAGCTAATACGGCTTCACCATATTTTGTTGCCATACCAAAAACAGCAGTGATCCACATCCAGAAGACTGCTCCAGGGCCGCCGAGAACAACAGCAGTAGCAACTCCAACAATATTACCAGTACCGATCGTGGCTGCCAGGGCAGTCATCAGAGCCTGAAAGTGAGAGATATCCCCTTTGGATACTTTATCTTGAGAGCTAGGAGAAAAAGCGAGTTTTAATGCATAAGGCAGATAGCTGAACTGCAGGAACCCGAGACGGAACGTTAAAAATATACCGGTTCCGACCAAGAAAACCAGCATCCATGGACCCCAGACAAAGCCATTAACAACTGAAATCAAATTACTGAAAGCTTCCATAGAAAAACCAACCCCCCTGATATAAATTAACTGCACTTTTTAACTTTGGAGACAAAAATAATCAGATTTGCCAATGCGAAAAAGAAGCAGTTTATCACAAATAATCATAATTCGTGAATATTTTCTGATTTCCTGCTTTATTTGGCGAAAGATGTAGATTGTATCCAGTATTATAGTCAGGAGACTATGTTTTTATGGCGAGCTGCACGTTCCCGGATGGTTTTATCCAGGATCATTTTACGTAAACGCAGGCTTTGCGGTGTCACTTCCAGCAATTCGTCATCGGCGAGAAACTCAAGGAAATTTTCCAATGACATAAGGAGAGGCGGAACCAGTCTAAGTGCATCATCAGAACCTGATGCCCTGGTATTGGTGAGCTGCTTTTTTTTGCATACATTAACAGTTATATCATCGCTGCGGGCATTCTCTCCCACGATCATTCCTTCGTATACTTCGGTGCCAGGGCCGAGAAATAATACTCCTCGTTCCTGTGAATTATAAAGGCCATAAGCCACAGCCAACCCAGCTTCTGAAGCAACCAGGGAACCGCGGGTTCGATTATTGATCTCACCTTTAAAAGGTTTATAAGTATCAAAAATATGATTCATGATCCCAGTACCCCGGGTCTGGGTCAAGAATCCCGAACGGTATCCAATTAAACCCCGCGCAGGGATGGAAAACTCAATTTTGACCGTACTGGCTGAAGAGTTATCCATACTTGCCATTTCTCCTTTACGTTTGGAGCTGTATTCGATTACCGTGCCCATATACTCTTCAGGGACTTCTATAAATAATCTTTCCATTGGTTCATGGATGACACCGTCAATACTACGCAGAATAACTTCCGGACGGGTAACCGCAAACTCATAACCTTCCCGCCGCATTGTTTCTATTAAGATAGAAAGATGCAATTCACCCCGACCGGATACTTTAAAAGCATCGGGACTCAGTTCCTCGATCTGCATAGCCACATTGGAGAGAAGTTCTCTTTGCAGCCGATCCTTTAGATGCCGGCTGGTGACATAAGTTCCTTCCCTGCCAGCCATGGGACTGTCATTGACGATGAAGTTCATGGAAATGGTAGGCTGGTCAATTTGTATAAAGGAAATAGGTTCAATTCGTTCCAGCGAGCATAAGGTCTCGCCGATATTGATGTCTTCAATACCGGAAATAGCAATGATTTCACCGGCAGCTGCAGATTCTGTTTCTACCCGGCTCAAACCTTCAAAGACACTTAAATTGCTAATTTTAACTTTGACCTGTTTACCTTCCGTGTTGCATAAAATCAGTTCCTGACCCTTGCGGATCTCACCCCGGGCGATTTTCCCAATACCTATCCTTCCCACATAATTGTCATAATCAATTGACGATATAGCAATCTGAAAAGGTCCGTTCGGGTCGCCGGATGGTGAAGGTATGTTGAATAAAATGGCATCCAGCAATGGATCCATATTATCTGAGCTGCTCTCTAATGAATCTTTTGCTGTCCCCCATTTGGCTGACGCGTATATAATCGGAAAATCTAATTGCTGCTCATTTGCATCCAGATCGATAAATAGGTCCAGCACTTTATCTATTATTTCATGGGGCCTGGCGTCAGGACGGTCGATTTTATTTATAACGACTAATGGTTTGAGCCCGGCAGCCAAAGCTTTCTTCAAAACAAAACGTGTTTGGGGCATAGGTCCTTCAAAAGCATCAACCAGCAACAGCACCCCGTCGACCATATTGACGATTCGCTCTACTTCACCGCCAAAATCAGCATGACCCGGAGTGTCGATTATATTGATCTTTGTTTCTTTATAATGAATACTTGTGTTTTTGGATAATATAGTGATACCGCGTTCGCGTTCGAGGTCGTTACTGTCCATGACCCGGTCTGGCATATTCTGATTGATACGGAAACAGCCATTTTGTCTCAATAGTTTATCTACCAGTGTGGTTTTCCCATGGTCTACATGAGCAACGATGGCAATATTTCGAATTTTATTGGTGCTTAACATGTAAATTTAAATCCCTTCATAATAAAGTAAAAAAGCAGTACCACTTATTATAACAACCACTTATAAACTTTACAATTAAGAAACTTTACAACAAAGATATGATACAGAGAAAAAAATTAAAAGAAATCGATAATATGGTGTTGACATATGTCTAAAGGGCATGATAAGATAACTCTTGCGCGTGAGGGAAACGAACGCAGCAAAGTTCTGATAAAACTTCAACAGCAAGACTAAAAGTGCGAAAAAAGTTATGTATCGAAAGATATATAACGGCTCTAAAACCAAGAGTAAAACAAGCCAGAGATACTGGCTGGGATAAACTTTTATTGGAGAGTTTGATCCTGGCTCAGGACGAACGCTGGCGGCGTGCCTAACACATGCAAGTCGAACGGACCAATGTTTGACACTGAGTGTTTTAAGGAATTTTGAAACAAGCAGTGAAAGCAGCGTGATGCGAAAGAATTGAGCGTCTACGCGTTTTAAAAAGTGCCAACACAGAGGCTAAGAAGAACATTCAGTGTTGAACATTGGTTAGTGGCGGACGGGTGAGTAACGCGTGGGTGACCTACCCATAAGTGGGGGACAA
>CAZNPR010000092.1:0-5958 GCA_964574965.1 uncultured Syntrophomonas sp.
TCTTCGTCTTCATCCAGGTATTCATCTTCATATTCATCGATCACTTCATCTAACTCATCAATTGCTGCTTCGATATCTTCCAAAATTTCTTCCAGATCTATATCATCGACATCGGCGACATTAACAACTATACCTTCAAAGTATTCACCATATCCGCTTTCCGTTAATCGGGCGAAATAAATGGCAGCCAGGTATCTCTTGATTCCCTGATTGGGATTGAAACCATCCATTTCACTTTCAAGCAGAATACCTTCATCAATGGCAGCGGCCACATACACCTTCCCCCATCCGGGTATTTTCACCAGTAAACTGTCATAGCTATCTACATCAACATCATCCAGGTCAATTGCACCTTCCTGCTCCAATGTGCCCATTAAAGCCACGATGGTTTCCAGGCAAGTAATTGGTTTATTGGGTTGAAATTTGCCATCCCCATAGCCTTTCATAAAACCTTTTTGCGCAGCTTTATTGATTTCATCTTCTGCCCAGTCACCATCAATATCCATAAACTGGGGCTGGGGTTTCGCCTTTTCGCCGGAAAAGTTCTTCATCCCGTTATCTTCCCTGGGGGAGTTGTTATTTTTTGCTGCTGCCCCTCCGGTAAAGATGGTCAGAATGAAAAAACACAAGACAATAATAGAGATTTTCTTTTTCACAATTATGTACCTCCTCATTCGTTTTACTTATCAATATATGCGAAAGGACTGTCAATAAAAACGGGGTTGATCCTAAAAAATTTACTCTTTATTAACGGTAGATCCTCGGGAACAAAGAATATTTGCCTGTTTTAAACGCTTATGTCGAAACATAATTCGTTTTTCCGGCCCTTTTTATCATTTTATTTGAAAAGAAAAGCAGGAAATTCGAGTTTGATGGTGAACTATAGTACTAGGTAAATAGTCCCAAGGCAAAACATGACATAACTTTTGATTTTCTTTAAACTATTGTTTTACAGTCAAATCAGAAGAATTTGACGATATTAGTTGAAATTTTGCCAGGAATTTAATAAACTATAGTTTACAGAATATAGTAGCAGTGGTGTTGCATGGTGATTTATGTATCTATTGGTTGCTTGGCCTTTTTTCTTATGTTGATTTTTGATCTGAATATGATCAAGCTCCGCAATAAATATTTAAATTTTGCCTTCTTTGTGGGATTTTTGATACTCTTGTTTTCATCACTTGCAATCGTTCTGATTGATTTTAATAACCAGACTTGGAATGCCTGGACATGGATAACCGGGTCATTGGCTTTAGTGTTTTTGATATTATTGATATATGGCCTTTTTGGGGCTATACCCTTTAAGAAAACCTACATTGACTATAAAAGGAATACCGTTGTTTATGAAGGAATGTACGCTCTTTGCAGACACCCGGGAGTAATGTGGTTTTTCTTTTTTTATCTCTTTTTGGCACTAACGCTGGGCAGTAACTTGATGCTCATGGCGGCTTTGGTTTGGACATGCATGAATTTGATCTATGTTTATATTCAGGATCGTTGGATTTTTCCAATGACCCTGGAGAATTATCAAGCTTATAAAAAGGAGGTTCCTTTTTTAATACCTAATTTGACCAGTTTTCGAAGTTGTATGCATTATTACTGGAAATAGGTGATCAAATGAGCTTAACTGACCAAACTTATAAAACCAAAAGTAAAAAATATTTTGATAAACAGGCAGCGAGATATGATGAAAGCTGGGATGGCAAGTATTGTCATCAAATGTATGCAACTTTAATGGATAAAATGAGTTGCTTTTCATTTCTTTCGGTGCTTGATGTTGGCTGCGGGTCAGGCACCTTGTTAGCTATGATCAAGCAGGAATATC
The DNA here is from genome assembly GCA_964574965.1 of uncultured Syntrophomonas sp. Classification (GTDB taxonomy): domain Bacteria; phylum Bacillota; class Syntrophomonadia; order Syntrophomonadales; family Syntrophomonadaceae; genus UBA1368. The sequence continues at coordinate 1,826 of CAZNPR010000092.1, forward strand.
CTGATATCCAGGCAGTTGGCATCGATTTGTCAGAGAATATGATCGTTCAGGCCAAAATGCTTCTGGGATCAGATATTCCTGTTCAAACAGGGGATGTTGATAATATGCCCTGGTCTGACAATACGTTTGACCTGTTGGTCTGCAATGCATCTTTTCATCATTATCCAGATCCTCAAAGATCATTGCAGGAGATGAATCGGGTTTTGAAACCGCAAGGCAGGTTATTGATGGGCGAACCCTGGTGGTCTAAAAATGTTCGCAGGATAATCAATTACTATTTACAGTCACCTTTTAACGCCAGTGGTGATGTATATATCTATTCCCGGAATGAAATTGAGCAGCTCCTTTCCAGATCGAAGTTTCGTTCAATGGAATGGGATTTGATCGACAAAACTTTTTATATCTTGACCGCTGTTGCAGATAAATGATTATCAAATCCAAACGGGAGATATTTATGAATTTAGACCAGAAGTTGAAAAACAAGCAATTTGATCGCATTTGGCAGGAATACTGCGGTTTTTTGGATTTTTCCCTGGATCAATTCATGGAAATCCAGAATCGTCTCATGCTGGAACAAATTGAACTTTATGCGGGGTGTGAACTGGGCAGAAGGATCATGAAGGGCAAAAAGCCTTCCAGTATTGATGAATTCCGTCAAATAGTCCCGCTTTCACGTTATGAGAATTATGCTGATCTACTCTTGCCGCGTGTTGAGTCAGTGCTGCCTTCCAAGCCATTGCTTTGGATCGAGACCACCTGGGAAGGAGCCAAAAATCCAATTAAAGTGGCACCCTACACAGAGAGTATGATCAGATGTCATAAGAGCAGTTTCATTGCTTGTTTGATATTGGCTACCAGTAATGAAAAAGGTCAATTCAGCTTAAAAGGCGGGGAGAACTTTCTTTACGGATTGGCTCCGTTGCCTTATCTTACTGGTTTAGCGCCGCTGATCCTGGAGGATGAAATATCGGTGAATTGGCTGCCACCAGAAAAAGATGCTGTTAATATGAGCTTCAGTCAAAGGAACAAGCTTGGATTTAAATTGGGCATGCAGAGTGGGGTCGATCTTTTCTTTGGGCTTAGCAGTGTGATCGCCAAAATCGGTGACCAATTTTCCTCTGCTGGGGGTTCTGATAGCAAACTTAATCCGTTAAATAATTCTATGAAGATGAATTACCGCTTGTTCAAAGCATGGAAAAATAGCCAAGAAGAAAAAACACCCATACGTCCCAAAGATATATGGAATTTAAAAGGACTTGTGTGCACGGGCACAGATTCAGCTTCTGTAAAAAATAAAATTGAGCAGGACTGGGGCATAAGACCTCTGGAAGTATTCGGTGGAACTGAGTCCACCTGTATTGCCACCGAGACCTGGAGCAAAAACGGGCTGGTTTTCTTCCCGGAAGTTTGCTTCTATGAATTTATCCCCTGGTCTGAAGTGGAGAGAAATCTAAATGACCCGGGCTATGTTCCTCATACATATCTAATGGATGAACTGCAGGCTGGAACTGATTATGAATTAGTTATATCAAATTTTAAGGGCGGTGCTTTTGCGAGATATCGTATAGGGGATATTGTTAAATGTATTTCGCTGAGCAATGAAGCTGATGGTTTAAAGATCCCTCAGTTTGCCTATATCGACCGGCAACCCGATCTGATCGATATTGCTGGTTTTACCCGGCTTTCAGAAGCAACGATCAATGATGCATTAGTGCTCTCCAAATTAGCTATCAATGATTGGTGTGCGATGAAAGAATTTGATGATCAAAGCCGGGCTTTTTTGCATCTTTTGGTAGAAGTAAGTCCCCTGGGAATGCAGACAGCATTGACCCGGGATATTATCAATGAGCATCTGGCCATTTATTTTCGTTATATAGACACTGATTATAAAGATCTTAAATCATTACTGGGCATCGAACCGCTGAAAGTAACGATTATTCCAACCGGGACCATAGAAAGATTTACTGAACTTTTCGGGAGAAGGCCACGTAAAATGAATCCCTCCCATTTTGATATGATCGAGCTCTTGAAACTATCCCGCAATGGGACTACAGGAGTATAGAATGGTTTATTTGGAATTATTTTTTACAGGAATACCAATAGTAGTTTTATGCAGCTACATTATATTGATGCTGTTCTTTTGCATTTCACAGAAGGATCGCTTGATCCGCACCTTTATGTTTGTTCTGACAGCCATGATCATATGGACTGCTTCTGCTGTGTTTATGTCCATTGAACTTTATCCCAGTGTACTCTTTTGGGATAAGATCATGTTAGTCGGAATGATGACCGCTATGTTTTTGCTTTATTGCTTTGTGTCCATCTTTACCAACACTTTAAATATTTATCGCACTGCTTTATGGGGCCTTGGGACAGTGATCTTTATTGTTATCAATCTATTAGGCTTTATCGTAACCGATGCTGGTGTGGTATCGAACAATGTTACGTTGTTGGGCATGCAGCTGAGAGTCGTGAAATTCCATTATTCCCTTGGGATCATGGCTGCCCCTTTATATGTTTTCTCCCTGGCACTTATCACTTCAACGCTTATTAAAGCCAAGCGTAATGCCAAACAAAATAATAATATATCTCCTAACGGTAGTATCAAACTGGTTTCTAATGGAATTCTCATTATGTTTCTTGGTACCCTCTGCAATCTTATTCCGACACTCGGACAGTATCCCATTGACATTTTCGCCTGTTTCATTAACGTATTCCTGCTGATCATAGCAATTTATAAATACCGTCTGGTGGAACTCCGGTTCATGATCACCCGAGGACTGGTCTACACACTATTTGTGATTTTACTTACGATTGCCTATGTTTTTAGTGTCCTCTTTATCGAAGAACATGTAAGCGAGCAATATCGCAGTATCATTCCTTATTACACTACTTTGGTAGCATTGGCAGTTGCGGTTACCTTACAGCCTCTATTCAGACTATCCTCCAAACTGGTCGACAAACTCTTCTATAGAGCGGAGTATTCGCAGCGCCAGGCATTGCGCCAATTCAGCACCCGAATATCAAACAACCTGGATTTAAACGGTATAGCCAGGGAATTGATCGAAGCCGTACAGCTTGCATTGAACGCAACCCATGTGCTACTTCTGCAGAAAAATGAGGAAAACAAGACTTATAAGGTTTTTGCAACTTCATCGCAATTGTATCAACCTGACATGCTAATTTCTTTTGACAATCCGGTTATCAAATGGATGAGCAAAAATAATACCGGCCTTACCCGTGAGCAGTTATATTACCAGCCCTTTTTCAAAGCTATGTGGGAACAGGAAAAAGAGCAATTATATAATGCCGGGATCGAATTGATCATACCGGTCAAGATCCGCGACAATATTATTGCATTACTTATGCTTACCAGAAGAAAAAATAATGTCGCCTACACTTTGGATGATCTGGACTTACTGACTTATTTAGGTGCTTCATCCGCGGTAGCTTTTGAAAATGCCCGATTATATGCCAGGTCTCAGTCAGATGCCGTAACAGACTCTTTGACCAAGCTCTATAATCACAGATTCTTCTGTCAGGCTCTTCCCGACCAAATCATGAAAATTGGTCCTGCAGAGTTATCTCTGCTGATGATAGATCTGGATCTCTTCAAGCTATATAATGATCTTTACGGCCATTTTGAAGGTGATCGCGCTCTGGCTATGGTTGCAGATATTCTCAGACGCAACGTCGGTAATCGGGGCATCATTTGCCGATACGGCGGTGAAGAATTCACCATAATATTACCTTACTACGATTCCAGATCGGCTTATGAAATTGCTGAAAAAATACGCCTTGATATTGAATCCAGCTTCTTTAATGCCAGTGATGTTACCCAGAGATTCCTTACTGCCAGTATCGGTCTCTGCACCTATCCCCATGCTGCACCAAATACAGATGAATTACTTAAACGTGCAGATTTAGCAATGTATACTGCCAAAAGCCAGGGTAAGAACCAAACTGTTATTTATACACCCCGAATCTCAACCAATGAAAGTCCTAACCGTTACAATCCGGAAGATGCTTTCAGGCCCAACTATACTGCAACCATCTATGCCCTGGCGGCTGCTATCGATGCCAAGGATCACTATACTTTTGGACATTCGCAAAGAGTTGCCGGTTATGTAACC
>CAZNPR010000093.1:0-1433 GCA_964574965.1 uncultured Syntrophomonas sp.
TCGCCGGACTGACTGATCACGATCATGATATCATCGGGCTGCCATAAAACTTCGCGGTAGCGAAATTCGGAGGCGATGTCGGTTTCCACCGGAATACGGGCTAGCTTTTCAATGGCTATTCTCCCTACCAGGCCCGCATGATAGGCGGTGCCGCAGGCCACGATATAAATCTTTTTGGCTTTTTCCAATTCTTCATCCATGCCCAAAAATGGCATATCCACGATCCCGTCTTTGATTTTCCCCAGCATGGTTTTGTTCAGGGCGTCGGGCTGCTCATGGATCTCTTTGAGCATAAAATGATCATAGCCGCCTTTTTCTGCTGCCACCGCATCCCATTTGACCTTGAATATTTCTTTGGCTACCGGATTTCCGGCAAAATCAGTAAAGACGATTTGATCAGCTGTGACCACCACAAATTCATTATCCTCGATAATATACACTTGCTTGGTTTTGCCCAGGACGGCAGGTATATCTGAGGCGATATAGTTTTCGCCTTCTCCCAGGCCGATGATCAGCGGACTGTCTTTTTTGGCGGCAATAATTTTGTCCGGCTCCTCCTGGCTGATGACGGCAATGGCAAAAGAACCCCGCAGTTTTTCCAGGGATTTGCGCACTGCATCCTCCAGGGAACCTGTATAGTTGGTTTCGATCAGATGAGCGATCACCTCGGTATCCGTTTCGGACTTGAAGGTATGCCCGGCGGCGATCAGTTCGTTTTTTAACACCGCATAATTTTCGATGATGCCGTTATGCACCAGAGCTATTTTCCCGGTGCAGTCGGTATGGGGGTGGGCATTGGCATCACTGGGCACACCATGGGTCGCCCAGCGGGTGTGACCGATGCCCACATTGCTAAAGGGTATTTCACCCAAAGATTGGACCAGTTCGGCCAGCCGGCCTTTTTTCTTGCTGACGGTGGTTTTTCCGTCCTGAAAAATGGCGATGCCGGCTGAATCGTAACCACGATATTCTAATTTATTTAAACCATCCAATATGACCGGCACCGCATTACCGGCGCCGATATATCCCATTATTCCGCACATTTGTAAATCCTCCTAAAAAGTGCGCCAGATAAAACGTTCTGGTACACTCATCTATCAAACTATTTCGTTTTTCCATATATATCTGTGTAAAAGAAATTACCTACTGGTGCCTAAAAAGGCGATCCCCTTTTATATCCACTGGCTGGCATTTTTGTCACGGTCATTGCTGACCGGTTTTGTATGTCAACTAACGATGGTGTCCACCGGGGGGCATCCGCCGAATTTTCGATCAACCCCCGCCTCGTCACCCAACATGGATTTGAAATCCATGTGGGTCTGGCGCTTTTGGTTTTTTGTGTTTTGCTGTATTCCCTCCCTTTCAGATTATTTTGTGGGCTCGCAGGCTCGCCGCTAAGGTTCGGGCGATTACTAATCGCCCCTACGACGCAT
>CAZNPR010000093.1:1533-5778 GCA_964574965.1 uncultured Syntrophomonas sp.
ACTTTCAACTTTCAACTTTCCAACTAAACCCCGGAAACGCTTTCCACGGCTTTTTTGATGTCTTCGATCACCTCTTCCAGTAGATTCTTGTCCGGTCCCTGGGCCATGATGCGTACCAGGGGTTCGGTGCCGGATGGCCTTACTACCAACTTGCCCCATTTGCCCAGTTTTTGTTCTGCCTCTTCCAGGGCTTCCTGGATCAGCGGCAAGGCTAAAACTTTTTCCTTGTTTTCTATCCTGACGTTGACCAGTATCTGTGGCTGTTTTTCCATTTCCCGGGCCAGCTCGCTTAAGGTGAGACCGGTGCGCTTTAAAACTTCCGCAATTTTCAGAGAAGTCAGCAGACCGTCACCGGTGGTGGCATGGTCAAGAAAAATAATGTGCCCGGACTGTTCGCCGCCGAGCTTCCCTCCTGTTTCCTGCATTTTTTCCAGGACATAGCGGTCACCCACTTTGGTGCTGACGATCTCAACATTTTCCCTATGCAAGGCCATGTCCAGACCAATGTTGCTCATCACGGTGACAACTACCAGAGGAGGATACAGTTTTTTGCGACGTTGCATATCCAGGGCGCAGATCAGGATCTGAAGATCACCGTCCAGTTCGCTGCCCCGTTCGTCTACTACGATACAGCGGTCGGCATCGCCATCAAAGGCTATGCCGATATCGGCTTTATAGTTGATGACTGCCTTCTGCAGACCGCCGGTATTGGTGGACCCACAGCGGTCATTGATATTCACCCCGTTTGGCTGGTTGTTGATGGCGATGACTTTGGCGCCCATTCGTTCCCACAACTGCGGCCCCAGTTCATAGGCCGCCCCGTTGGCGCAGTCGATGACCGCGGTGATACCGCTCAAGTCAGCTGCTAAATCGTAACAGCCCATCAGATAACTGACATATTTATTGCCTGCATCAGGGATGGTATAGACCCTTCCCACTTCTGGCCCATGGGGTCGAGGGATATCAGTTGTCCCTTCGATCACCAGTTTCTCGATTTCTTCTTCTGTTTCATCGGGCAGTTTAAAGCCGTTGGGGCCAAAAAATTTGATGCCGTTATCTTCCACCGGATTGTGGGAGGCGGAGATAACGATGCCGCAGGAGGCTTGATATTCTTTGGTCAGATAAGCAACTGCCGGTGTGGGAATGATCCCTGCCGTCAGGGCATCGGCCCCGGTGGAACAGATCCCGGCAACCAAGGCAGCCTCCAGCATGTCGCAGGATATACGCGTATCTTTGCCGACTAATATCCGCGGCCTTACCCCTTCAGCCTGGGCTGCCAGTACCTGGCTGCCGGCTCTTCCCAGATCAAAAGCTAGCTCCGGTGTCAGTTCAATATTGGCCACCCCTCTTACTCCGTCGGTTCCAAATAATACCCCCATATTCATCCTCCTGCTATCTATATGTTCAAATTTAGCATATGCATAATAAACCCTGAAAGTGTCTGAAGTATCGCTGCTGAACCTTTTCCGTTCTTTACTCTGCGTCGGTTTCCCCGCTGTCCGTAAGGCTCAGCGGTTTGACTTCAATATAGACCGCTGCCTGAGCAGGGTAAACTTTGACTCCCTCAGGCACGTCCAGCTCTGCTTTGACCGTGATCGACCGGCTGCTTCCGCTTATATCCACCGGATTGGTCTCGATCTGGGTTATTTTTCCCAGCAGATCGGGACTGCCCACCAGCATTGCTTCCTGGGGATCTATACTGATTTCTCCAATTTCAAAGCCTTCGGCCGCCTTGCCCTCGAACACTGCTTTTACAGGCAGTTTCAAACTGGTCAGTTTTTGGCTTACAACTGCGTAAACGGTGGCTTTGGCCGGGATCAATCTGACTCCTTTTATGATATTTCCGTTCTTGTCCAGGGCCTGGAGATCGACAGTCAGGTTCTGCATTTCGCCGGTTGATGCCAGTGTCACCGGTGCCGCCACAGTATACACGCGGCTGACCGCGCTCTGTTCTCCCTGCACTGCGCATTGTTCCGGCACCGTAAAAATATCCGTAAGTTCAAACCCCTCTGCCAGTTCTTTCTGGCTGCGGGGCACAATGGCGGCTGTATTCTTCTGTAACTCAGCGATCACCACTTTCACCTTGTCCGGTTCCACTTTGGCCAGCAAGGCGCGATTGGTCTGCTGCAGGTGGACCGGCAGCGTATAAGTACCGGGGCCCAAACCGGAGAGATCCACGTAAGCCTCTTCCATCCGTTCGGCTTCACTTACGGTGCCCCACCTTTTGATGCTTACTTTATCCGGGCCGGAAACCGTAAGGTTATCCCCCAGTTTTATATAATTCAGATCCGCCTCGATACTGTTCTGCGCTGTCATCTGCCCCTGCCCGGCAACATAAAACCATAAGGCCATGGCTAAAAGCAACGCGATGAGTTTGGTGAATTTAATGCTGCTTTTTTGCGTGGTTTTTATTTTCACCGGCCCACCTCCTTTTCCAGGTTTCCTGCCAGCTTTCCCTGGGGGCCAGCTCTTTTCTCAGGGCTTCCCTTAAAGTGATGGTATTATAGTCCCGGGTGATCTGCCCTTCTGAAGCGATGGAGATCGTCCCGGTCTCTTCTGATATGATCACGGTCAGGGCATCGGATACCTCGGTTATGCCGATACCAGCTCGGTGTCGGGTACCAAGTTCCTGAGGGAGGGAGGGGTTGTCGGTTAAAGGTAAAAAGCAGGCGGCATGGCTGATGCGCCCTTCAGTGATGATAACGGCCCCGTCATGTAAAGGGGTGTTGGGAACGAAGATGTTTACCAGCAGGCTGGCGGATATCATTGAATCGATGGAAACACCGGTCTGCAGATATTCATTGATCCCGGTTCCACGGGTAATGACCATTAAGGCTCCGGTTTTGCTTAAAGAGAGAATACTGGATGCCTGTACCACTTCATTGATGATGACTTCACTGGCTTCCCTGGCGGTCAGGCTGTCCATGCGGAAAAAACTGCCCCGGCCAAGCTGCTCGAGAATCCGGCGCAGTTCGGGTTGAAAAACGATGGGTAGAGCGACCGCAAAGGCGATCCATAATTTGCCCATGATCCAGTTGACCATATCCAGCTTTAAAAAACTGGCAATCACAGAGAAGACCAGCAGCAGGATCAATCCTTTCACCAGCTGGGCTGCCCGGGTCCCCTGGATAAGGCTTAATATGCGGTAAAAAACATAAGCGACGATGCCTATATCCAGTACGCTGCGTATAATATTCAACGGGCTGGCAAATACGCCGGCCAGAAAAGACAGATCCACTTCAGTTCCTCCAAAATTATCAGGACTGCTGATCCAGAGATGATCCCTGCAAGATATATGATATTTTCCGCGGTTTTCTTACAGCATAATGAAAAAGCCTGCTATTGGTAATGAAAAACGGCGATGATCCCTTCTTTGATCCTAACTTCCGCCGTGTCTGACAGCATCCGGTTGGAAACCGCATAAGGCTTATCCAGATATAAGACAGCCTCCTCCAAAGGATAGGCAAAGTTGCTGATGGTAATGCCTGCCGCCTTTTCCGTAAGGGCTATGATGGATACCAGATCGCCCGCGCGCCCTTTGAGCCGCAGCTGGCTATTTACCAGATAAATCGACACATCAGGCCCAAAATGGCTGACTTTTTTTCCTTTCCGAACCGTTTCAATACAACTATATAGATTGGCCAGGGTATGGTCAAGCCTGCCGCCTAAAGTTCCGATAAAAATGACTTCATCTGCACCCAGGTCTTCTGCCGCCGCCAGAGCCAACTGTGTATCGGTAAAATCTTTGGCAGGGGGATAGGCTTTGAATCGGACCTGCTGTTTGTTAAAATATTCCCTGACTTCGGGACGAATGGAATCAAGATCACCGATAATGTAATCAGGGAGCACCCCCATCTGGTAAGCATAATTGGCGCCGCCGTCAGCACAGATCACCAGATCAGCCTGGTCTGCCAACCCATAATAGACCGTAATGTCTCCATATTTTCCATTGGCCATAAGCAAACATTTCATTTCAATGTCCTCCTGAAGGATCAACAATAATTATTATAGCAAAAACTTTCCCGTACAAGAAACGCAATTCACATTGACAAGAAATAAAGCAGTTATTATAATTTCATTATTGATTTTGCGTGTGAAGGAGGTCTGAACAGTGAGTTATAAGATTACCGAAGAGTGTATTTCCTGTGGAGTATGTGCTGATGAGTGCCCGGTTGAAGCGATCAGCGAAGGCGATGATATATATGTGATCGATCCCGAGCTTTGTACCGAGTGTGGTTCATGTGC
>CAZNPR010000094.1:0-5707 GCA_964574965.1 uncultured Syntrophomonas sp.
TCTATGATAGACTATCGCCTTATAGAAACAATTAAAATCGAGTTGTCGGATATATATTCAAAATTAGGTTAGTATTCGGAAAGTTGTCACGGGGACGGGTTGTCGACAACCCCGTCTCCGTGACAACCTTTTGGCGGAGCAAGGAGACTATTATGCCCCATCGTTTCCCATTGCAGGATAATAAAATTGTTACGGATAATCGGACCGTTGCGCTGATTGAGCCCATGTGGGTGAGAGGACACTATGAAACCCAAATGTATTTGTTCTTGTCCATATTGCTGCCCAAAAACTGCCGGCTGATGGTGTTGTGTGCTGAACCTGAAAAAGTAAAAGAATGGGCAGCTGCTATCCTGCCGGACTTTCAAAACAAATTGTTTACCGCTCAATTTTCTTTATTAGATGATTATGGCTGGGAAAAGTTAAAAACCGGTCAAGCATGGCCTTATCTTTCCGAAAGCTTGCATAAAGCGGAAGAAGCATCGGGCTGGAACATTGACATGGTTTTCATTAATAGTCTGGATATAATCATCTACGGCAATCGGCGCGCGTGGTTTTCTAAGCGAAATTTTGACTATCCCTGGGCCGGGCTATATGTGACCCCGGTTTTCAGACTCAAAAGAAACAGTCGGAGAAATATCAAGAGATTTATTCAGCTGCAAATTTTTAAAGGCGTCAGTAATGGTCAGGGTATCGCTATTCTTGATGAAGGAACCTATAGGAAAAGCCAGGCCTATTTTAAGGATCGCCAGGTTTTTGTTTTCCCTGATGTGACCGATGAAAGACTGCCGTTACCGCTTCCTGATAAGTTTAATAAGATCAAAGAGAAAGCGGGAAGCAGAACCATCATTGGGATGGTGGGCTTGCTGCAAAAGAGAAAAGGGTGGCTGAATTTCCTGCGCTCCATACCAGCGATGGACCCGGAGAAATGTTTCTTTGTGACCGCAGGGTATCTCCACCTTCCAGATTATACAGCGGAGGAACAATTAGAAATTGATCGGCTTATGACCAGCCTGGAAGGGACCAACTGTCACTTCGAACTGGATTATATTGATGACCCTGCTGAAGTGAATGCCTATATCGCTTTATGTGATGTGGTCTATTTGTGCTATGAGAATTTTTACTATAGCAGCGGGATCATGACCAAAGCTGCATCGTTAAACAAGTTTATGGTGGTAACTAAAGGCTATTGTATGGGAGAAAGAGTAGAAAAGTATGGTTTAGGTTTAACGGTAAAAGAAGGAGATTTAGACGAAATAATTGCAGCGCTTACAACCCTTTCAGAGGCTAAAACGCGGGAAGCAATGATGCGGAAGGCGCAGTTTGATAAATATATGGCATTTCATAACGAACGCAAGTTGGATACGGTTTTAAGCGAAATATTAGGAGTTGTTATGTAAAATGAGGATTTTGGTTACAGGTGCAGGAGGGTTCATTGGACATCATTTGGTAAAAAGACTTAAATCCGAAGGGAACTGGGTGATTGGGGCCGACTTAAAGTGGCCTGAATTTGAACCGACCAGTGCGGATGAGTTCCTGATCGGTGATCTCAGGCACCCGGATTTTTGCCTGGAATTGACCCGTAACAGGATCGATGAGATCTACCAGCTGGCAGCCGACATGGGCGGAGCCGGTTATGTATTTACCGGGGAAAATGATGCAGCTATCATGCATAATTCTGCCCAGATCAATTTAAACATGCTGGAAGCAGCCCGTATTCATAAAACAAAAAAGATATTTTTCTCATCATCGGCCTGTGTATATCCCCTCTACAATCAAGAGGATCCGGAAAATCCTGTTTGTTATGAAGATTCAGCCTACCCAGCCCTGCCGGACAGTGAATACGGCTGGGAAAAATTATTCAGTGAAAGGCTGTATAAGTCCTATCAAAGAAATTTCGGCATCGAAGTCCGCATTGCCAGGCTTCACAATATATTCGGCCCCCTGGGGGTTTGGGAAGGCGGCCGGGAAAAAGCGCCGGCGGCCCTGTGCAGAAAAGTGGCGCTGGCGGACAACCATAGTTTTATTGAAATCTGGGGCGACGGCAAACAAAGCCGAACTTTCCTTTATATAGATGAGTGTATTGAAGGGATCATCAAATTAATGCGTTCCGGCTATTCCGAACCAATAAACATTGGCTCCGAAGAAATGATCACCATTTATGATCTGGCGAAAATGATCATACAGCTTTCAGGCAAAGATCTGGCTGTCGAGTGTATTGACGGGCCCCAGGGGGTAAGAGGCAGAAAATCCGACAACACACTGATCCGGGAGACATTGTTATGGCAGCCCCAAAAGCCACTGATCGAGGGCATCGAATTGACCTATCGGTGGATCTTGAAGCAGACGTAGCGATTCTTTTGGTCATCGCGGTGCTGGTGAAGATCCGCAACGCTGCCTTTTCGCTGTCTGTTGCCTGGATCCCAGATGTTCCTAAGTCTATTTGTGACATGTTATAATTTTTATATCTTGAAGAAGTCACAGTAATGCAAATCAAATTTATTGGAGGTGGTTAGTATGACAAATAACGATCCAATGCAGAAGAACGGATTAAGCGAGCCTTTACCAAGCCGTAACGATGTAAAAGGAAAACAATCTGGCATTACTCGTGAAAATGGCGCTCCGGTTATCAACAATCAGGATACTATGACCGCAGGTCCAAGAGGACCGCAAGTCCTGCAGGATGCATGGCTGATGGAAAAGCATGCGCACTTCAATCGTGAGGTTATCCCTGAGCGGCGCATGCATGCCAAAGGATCCGGAGCCTTTGGTGAGTTTGAAGTAACACACGACATAACGAAATATACTAAAGCGAAGATATTTTCCGAGATAGGAAAAACGACAAAAGCATTTATACGCTTTTCTACAGTAGCCGGGGAACGTGGTGCCGCCGATGCAGAGCGCGACATCCGCGGATTTGCCATAAAATTTTACACCGAAGAAGGAAACTGGGATCTGGTAGGGAACAACACACCGGTGTTCTTTTTTCGGGATCCGAAGAAATTTATCGATTTAAATCATGCAGTCAAACGCGATCCCCGCACGAATATGCGCAGCCCTAATACGAACTGGGATTTCTGGACATCCCTTCCGGAGTCATTGCTGCAGGTAACTATTACCATGAGTGACCGCGGGATTCCTTCTTCCTATCGTTATATGCATGGATTCTCCAGTCATACTTACAGCTTGATAAATGCGGCAAATGAACGGGTATGGGTGAAATTTCATTTCCGCAGCCAGCAGGGTATTCAGAATCTGACTGATCAGGAATCTGAAATGGTAGTGGCCAGGGATCGGGAGAGTCATCAGAGAGATCTTTATAACGCCATTGAAAAAGGGATATTCCCCAAATGGACGATGTTTATTCAGGTTATGACCGAAGAACAGGCCAGAAACATGCCCTATAACCCCTTTGATTTAACTAAAATGTGGCACAAGAAAGATTTCCCCCTGATCGAGGTGGGCGAAATCGTGCTGAACAAAAATCCGGACAATTATTTTGCTGACGTGGAGCAAGCGGCCTTTAACCCGGCCAATAATGTGCCTGGTATCGGCTATTCTCCGGATCGTATGCTCCAGACCCGATTGTTTGCTTATGGAGATGCCCAGCGTTATCGCTTGGGTGTGAACCATCACCAGATTCCTGTCAACAGCCCGCAGGGAGTTATGAATCCACATAGCTATCATCGTGATGGCATGATGAGAGTGGATGGAAACATGGGCAGTGAACTCCATTATGAGCCCAATAGTTATGGCAATTGGAACGACCATCCCGAAATGGCTGAGCCGCTGCAAGCGGGTGGAGATGTTTATCATTATGACTTCCGTGAGGATGACCATGATTATTTCACCCAGCCGGGACTTCTCTTCCGCGCCATGAGTCGTGAACAGCAGCTGGTACTTTTTGAGAATACGGCACGGAACATGGGTGATTCGACCCTGCAGATCAAGCATAGGCATATCATTCATTGCTATATGGCTGACCCTGAGTATGGTAAGGGTGTAGCTGAGGCCCTGGGCATTTCAATCGACGACGTGGACCTGACTCCGATGAAATCTGACAGCCACGCTGCCTGGCTAAAGGATAATGCCCGTGGGGCTGATCTGAATGTACCTACTCCACCTGCAGATCCTGTTACCGCCAGGGATTTTAAACCGACCGGTCGTGATACCAATGTCGCAGATCCGAAGAGTCTGTTCAGTTGGGAAGACGATACTCAGCTGCTGTAATCAAGTCGTCGTCTTCTAAGACAATTCTGACATGTGGGCCAAAGATCTTTATCTTTGACCCACTTTTTTGTAGTAAATTAAGTGCGCGTAATGCAATAAAACGTTCAACTTCTGCGTTATATATTTGGATGTATAATGGCTTGCAAGATCCAGAAATAATTTAGCTGAGTAAAAAGTTTGAAAAATTTATCACGTCTTTTTTTAAAATCCTATAGGTTAATTCTTTACATGTGATCTTTGCTGAAGTAGAGGAGAACGGAATGCTTAGTACATTTATGGTTGCATTATTATTCATTGCTGTGGGGACGGTTGTTCTGACCAGTGGGATATTTACATTGCAAAGCAATTATAAGGCTCCCGCCAATAGAGCATTTTTTTTGATTACTGCAGCAATTGCAATTTGGTCGTCTGGCATGGCGTTGTCAACCGTGGCTACTGATGCTGCAACGGGTGAAACCTTCCGGCGGATTGCATCAATTGGCTGGGGAACAGTTTACGCGATTCTGCTCCACTTTATTATAATCATAACGGGTAAATCCTCTTCAGTTAGAAAGTGGTGGTTCTACATATGTCTGTATTTGCCCGCTTTCTTTTCTATTTTTGCTTTTGCTGTTCCCAATGGAAGGAACCCTTTCCCGTATGATCTGCAACAAACAGCGTATGGCTGGATCAATGTAGCGCAAAATAATATTTGGGACTGGATTTTTTATGCTTGATCCACTTTTTTGTTGAAATTTAAGTGCGCGTAATGCAATAAAACGCTCAACTTCTGCGTTATATAAATATGTTGATGTATAAATATATTGTTTCTTTTGCTTTGTCCGCGAATCACGAGCAAACGTGTGGCATTTTAAGTAATATGATTCTTACTTATTTTCGTTGTAAATTATCTCAAAAGGTGAGGTTGGAATGCTTATGAAGAAAAGACCAAAAGCTACCACCTGGGTTTTTTTTACTGTGAGGCTTGTGCAGATTATTGAAGAAATACGAGAAGAATTGGTGGAACTGGGCACTGAAAAAGGCTTGCATGATCCAGAAGTAATTCAGCTAAGTAGAAAGTTAGATGAATTTATCAATGCTTTTTATCGCAAGAGAAAAAGAATTGCGTGTGGCAGTAAGATTAGAATACTACGGTATTTTCAAGACCCTATGCTGCAGCCGACCGAAGAAGACATTAAAGATATCAACGATGGATATAGTAGCATAGCAAATAATTGCTGATATTAACCAGCCGCACAGGAGAGAAACAACAAATAGAAGTCGCCAATAAGCTGGATAAAATAATATAAATTGGTGACTTTTCACATAGTTTGACGGGGGATATGTCATTTATATACTATTCAAAGTCAAGATCATGTCATCGTGATAAATTATATGCATGGTCATCCCCCCGTCAGTAAAATAAAAACACACAAAAACACACGAGGATGGTTCTGTTGTATCTATACCATAGTTTCGGTTACACAACAGAGAACCGTCC
>CAZNPR010000095.1:0-3359 GCA_964574965.1 uncultured Syntrophomonas sp.
TTCATGAAATCCATTGAAATATTGAATATGGTGGTATTAGGCGGTATGGGCAGCATACCTGGTACCATACTGGGAACCATCATTTTGACCATTGCCCCGGAAATGCTGCGTATCGTGGCTGATTACCGTTTGCTGTTTTACGGCGGACTGCTGGTGATCCTGATGATATTCAGACCCAACGGCTTACTGGGTGATGTCCGCGTCTATGATATTAAAAAACGCTGGTTTAAAAAAGAGGGAGAGTAACATGGAAGTCTTGCGGATGAAAGGAATAACCCAGGAATTTGGCGGCTTGCGCGCTTTGGATTCCGTGGATCTGACCGTGAAAAGCGGACAGATCTTCGGCATTATCGGCCCCAATGGCGCCGGCAAGACCACCTTGTTCAATATTATCACCGGCATCTATGTTCCCGTGGAAGGAACCATTCGCTTCCGCGACCAGGATATGAAGGGCATTCCGGCTTATAAAGTGGCCGGGATGGGGATCGGCAGGACCTTCCAGAATATCCGGCTGTTCAATAAACTTTCTGTTATCGATAATGTGCGAGTCGGCAGTCATGCCATCAACCACGGCAACTTTTTCAGTGACTTATTTGGTCTGCCCCTGGCCCGCCGGGAAGAAAAAGAGATCCTGCAGCGCGCCGGACAGCTATTGAATATGGTAGGACTTTATGAAAAACGCGATGAATATGCGGACAACCTTTCCTACGGCGAACAGCGCCGTTTGGAGATCGCACGGGCCCTAGCTTTAAAACCTTCCCTGCTGCTATTAGATGAACCGGCGGCGGGCATGAACACCAGTGAAAAAGCAGAATTGATAGATTTGATATACCTCATCCGTCAGGAATTTGACCTGACTACTCTTTTAGTAGAACACGATATGAATCTGGTCATGCGGATCTGCGAAAGGATCGCCGTGTTGGATTACGGGCGCAAAATCGCCGAAGGCAGTCCGGATGAAATAAAAGGCGATGAGACCGTGATCAGTTCCTATCTGGGAGTACAAGCGTGAAGAATTCCCGTATTTATCTGGCCATTTTCCTGGCCGTGGCCTGCATGTCGACCTCATCCATTATTATCAGATCCACAGATGCTCCGGCGGTCGTGATCGCATTTTACCGGGTGGTTTTTACTGCCGCCATTGCCTTTCTGTTAAGCAGGGGATCGGCATTAAAAAGTGTCCGGGAGATTGCCAGGGGAGACTGGTGGTACGTGATCGGGGCCGGGGTCTTTTTGGCGCTGCATTTTGCCTTCTGGAATACTTCCTTACGTTTCACCAGCGTGTCCAGTTCCGTTCTATTCACCAATCTGCAGGTTATTTTTGTCCTGCTTTTTTCCCTGGTATTCCTGCGGGAAAAACTCAACCGGATCGCGCTGGCCGGCGTCATAGCTGCTCTCATCGGCAGTATTTTTATTGTTTCCGGTGATCTGGGGGCTGGAAAATTCTATGGTGACATGCTGGCCCTTTTAAGCGGATTGTTTATAGCGGTATATTATATCATCGGCCGTAACGTCAGAGCCCGGATCGATGCCATTCCTTATACCTGTATTACTGCTGCCGTGGCCATGGTTGTACTGATCCCGGTCATGTTCCTGGGAGGCTTTCATTTCACCGGTTATCCGCCGCAGGTATGGCTGATGTTTATCCTGTTAGCTTTAGCCGCAGGAATCTGCGGACATCTGGTCTTAAACTGGTCCTTAAAGTACGTCCAGGCTCCCATCGTTTCCGTTTCCATTCTGGGTGAATCAGTGGGCGCTACCATCCTGGCCTGGCTGATCTTCGGGGAATACCTCATCTGGTACCAATCCATCGGCGGCTTTCTGATCCTCGCCGGCATTTATGTTGCCAACACCAATCGGGAGTGAGGTGTGAGGAGTAATTATCATTCATGGCAGATTGCAACATTTATTAAAGGGGCAGCTATCTATACTGGGTAAACTGCCCCTATTATAATTGAAAGCTTATTCCAGCCGTATGGTTAAAAACGCTTGGGCCCGGTCTTACGCTTGTGGAAAGGCGTATGGAAGTTATGCTGAGGAAGCTTATCTAATTAGGGAGGTTTCGGGTTTAACCGCCTTTATCTCCCTGCGCTTATTTTAACCATACCGGCTTATATGCGTCACGTCTTTCCCCTTCCCAATTGACCCCTAACCAACTAACCCCTAACCAACTAACCAACTATCCGCTAATTCGCCTCACGCCCTCATCCCTAGTCCCTAACCCCTAGCCCCTTCCCAACTACTTATACAATGTCGTAATAGTAGTATTCGGGTAGTAATATTCCACGATTTGCCGGGCGGTTTTATTTTGTTCGCTGGCCATTACGCTGGCGCCCCATTGATCCATACCGCAGCCATGTCCCCAGCCATTACCCTTGAAAACTACATTTTTACCTTGAAGTTTGACGCTGCTGAACATGGTGGAGTAGAGTTTGTCAAAGCCCACCTCTTCACGCAGATCCAAAGCTGATATGCTGGCCGGACCGGCTGTGATCACCAGTGCTCTTCCAGTAGGTCCCTTTTTGCTGATCTTGATTTTAGCCAGATCGGCATTTGCACCCATGATCTTTTTTATTTCACTGGCTGGGACCGGTACGGTCCAATTGGTATATTTCTTAGGCGCTGCTTTTAAACCGTCGGTTTTTACCGGAACGATATAGCCAGTGGCATACTTTTTAAATTTGGGAAAACCTTCATCGATAGTAGCCGTGGATTTGTACGAGGCAGCATGGAAAAAAGTGTAAGCAAATTTTCCCTGGTAGGTCAGGACCTGCCCACGGGTCTCATCCACTGCCTTAATGATATCTTCATCCACCTTCTTTTCGGTATAGGCCTGAAATTCCGTATGGTCATCACTGGCATCCGTACCGTGTTTACCCCGGGTCCCGCCCTGATACTCCAGCAATGCCAGTGTCATAGTGCGGGCCAGGATCGCCTGAGCCTTCAGCACTTCCAGCGGAAACTTCTGGCCTACTTCTGCCGCTACCACTCCCTGGACATATTTTTCCAGCTTGATATCTTCTTTGCTGCCGTCAGCCTTGCGGAACAGGCTGATAGTTGGTTCTTTATCGTATTTGACCACTTCCTCCGCCAGTTTTGTTTTTTCTGCAGCCGGGCGCCGGGCCTGGGACTGGCAGCCGGTGATCCCCGCTAAAAAGATCAGCAGTAAAAGTATAGCAGTCAATTTTTTGCTTCTCCTGTGCAATAAGATTCCTCCTTTAAATATTTTTAAGTATGTCAAACAACGCACGAGCGAATGGTCCTCCCGATCCAACTTTCCAACTGCCCACCCCTTGTGACCAGGAGCATATCAATGTGTTCCGGAAAAGCCTGGTCTAATGTTGGTGAAGGTAGTGAGA
>CAZNPR010000095.1:3459-5383 GCA_964574965.1 uncultured Syntrophomonas sp.
CCTAGCCCCCAGCCCCTAGCCCCCAGCCCCTTGTTCCTGGCCCCGTTCAAACTTTCAACTTTTCCAACTGTCATTAGTATTACCTTTCACTTTTTTGTTATGACTGGCAAACTTATGTATAATTTTAATAGTTGAAAACAGGAGGCTTTGGCATTGGAAATCGTACTCGTAAACCCTGAGATACCTCAAAATACCGGCAATATAGCCAGGACCTGCGCCCTGACTAAAACCGGGCTCCATTTGATCAAACCGCTGGGATTTTCCCTGGCGGACCGCTATTTAAAAAGAGCCGGACTGGATTACTGGGACCAGGTGGCAGTGCAGGTATGGGAAAGCCTGGAGGAAATGCTGGCGGCATACCCGGGACAGAAAGTTTTTTTGGCCACCACCAAAGCGGTCTGCAGTTACCATCAGGTCAGCTATTCCCCGGATGATATTCTGGTATTTGGCCGGGAGACCAGCGGGCTGCCCCGGGAGATCCTGGAAAAGTTTCCGGAAAGCCAGATACGGATACCCATGCTTGATATCGGCCGATCCTTAAACCTCAGCAACTCAGTAGGGATCATGTTATATGAAGCATTACGCCAGCAGAATTTCCCTGGTCTGAAGTAAATATTCAGAATAGTTAGTGACAAGCAAGGCGTTATATAGTATAATTTTCCACATAAATCGTCTTTATATAAAAGACGATTTAATATATCTCAGCTTCGGTTCAAGACAGTATTTTGTTTTGTGAAAGTTTTTTGAGATTATTCCAGGGGAAATATGATTCGCAGTCCGATCTGAAGATATTGACACACCATCATTCTCTCTATCCATTCTTTGTACTGTCACCTGGTTGGTCTTTCGGTAAGCAGCTTGCAAACAGCATAAGGATATGATTTGCAGTAGAAATATATTTACAGCAGAGTTTTTCTGTGTGAAGTGGGACCGGAGGGCTTAATGAAAGACGAACGAGATTTGAATGATGCCAGGGAATTTGATCATGAAAACTGGTTTGGAAAGGCCAGCGATCAGGGGGAAATATCCCTGACCGATGAAGTCGGAGAACGGCTGATCAGACTGAGCCAGTACGAATCCCTGTGTCTGCTGGCCGCCGGTAAAGCGCATGATTTCAGAAACTTGCTGGCTATCGTCAGCGGCAATATTACCTTGTGCAGAATGAAATGTGACGATCATCCCCAGTTGGGAAAATGGCTGGACGATGCAGAAGCGGCCCTGATACAGGCAAATAATCTGGCCAGCCAGCTGCTGGACATATCGAAAGGACATTATCGCGGAAAAAAAGTGACTCCTGTAAAAGAATTCTTGCAGCAAACCTCTGAAATGTCACTCAGCGCCTATGATATCCAACCCATATATGATATTGCTGATGATCTGTGGAATGTATTCATTGAAGAAGGGCAGATCCAGCAGGTCATCATCAACTTGTTGATGAATGCGGTCCATGCCATGAATAACCGTGGGCGTGTATGGATCAGCGCGGTCAATAAGAATGTGAAAGAAGAAGGCCGCTTAGCGCCGGGTAAGTACGTGAAAATTTCCATCCGGGATGAAGGCGGCGGAATTCCAGAAGAATATTGGGACGGTCTGTTTCAGCCGTTTTTTACCACCAAGGCCAAAGGCAGCGGTCTGGGGCTGAGCACCAGCAATGTTATCGTCAATCAACACCATGGATATTTGAATTTTGACTGTGACGATCACGGGACTACGTTTTTCATCTATTTGCCGGTAGTAATTGGGCAGGAGCACGCAGGAAGCATAGCCGGGGCCTGACCCCGGCAAAACAGGATAAAAAAACCCGCCGGGCGGGTTTTTGGCGGTAAGATCTATTCCTCGGGGACCGGGGCTTCTACCGGGCATACATCGGCACATGAACCACACTCGGTACAAAGCTCGGGATCGATCACATATATATCATCGC
>CAZNPR010000096.1:0-5169 GCA_964574965.1 uncultured Syntrophomonas sp.
ACCAATGTTCGTGCTGACGAATTATCAGCAATCGTTTTCAAAGAACTCCGTAAAAGAATTGGTTGCGAAGACAAAGCCAGACAAGCAGAACTAATTGATGATGTGGTCTGGGCAACAACAGCTAATGCTTTTATGGAACAGGGTCTTAACATGGGCCGCCTTTCCTGGATCCTATCCGATGGTTCCTATGATGTTCCGGGATGTACCGTAGACCGCTTCTGCGCTTCCGGATTAAACTCCATCGTTTTTGCCATGAATACAATGATGACTGGCATGGGCGGAGATGTTCAAATCGCCGGCGGTGTTCAGCATATGTCCCACATTCCAATGGGAGCTGGTGCTGATGTCCATCCTGACCTTGGCAATTACATGAACATGATGGCTATCAATATGGGCTACACTGCTGAAATCGTTGCCCGCCGCTATGGAATCACCCGGGAAATGCAGGATGCGTTTGCTGAGGAATCCCATTCAAAATGTGCTGCAGCTCAGGATATCAACGCTGCCGGCAAAAATATTATTCCTATAACTGTTAAGGTGCCAGCCAAGAGCGTAGCCAAGAATAATCCAAACCCGCATAATATGGCATCACTTTACACCGCCACTGATCATTTAGCCAAAGCTGCTATTGAAAAAGGCGAGGATATGGTTGAAGTAGTAGTAGCATGCGACCAGGGTCTGCGTCGTGAAACTACTATGGAATCACTAGGTGCTATGGCTCCTGTATTTATGACTGATGAACTAGCTACAGTTACTGCCGGAAACTCCAGTCAAATCAATGACGCTGCTGCCGGTGTTGTAGTAGCAACTGCCGAAGGTGCCAAAGCTCTTGGTTTAAAACCCAAGATGAAACTGGTCAGCTGGGCTGTAATTGGTTGTGAACCTGATGTAATGGGAATCGGTCCTGCACTGGCTATTCCGAAAGTTCTGAAGAGAGCCGGAATGACTCCGGATCAAATTGGTCTGTGGGAAATCAACGAAGCTTTCGCTTCCCAATCAGTATATGTACGGAATGTCCTCAACCTGCCTAAAGACAGATCAAATATTTGGGGTTCCGGAATTTCCATCGGCCATCCATTGGGATGTACCGGTGCCAGAATCGCTGCTGACATCACCTTACTGTTTGAAGCTCATCCTGATGTTGAATACATCATGGAATCAATGTGTATCGGACATGGTCATGGTGCTGCCGCTATTTGGCAAAGAGTATAATTAAAACTGTAATAAGGGGTCATAGATATGACCCCTTATTTTTTTGCCCATAAATAAAGGAGAGCACTTAAGCTGAGCTCTCCTAAATCAAAATTTATTTTATTTAATAATTTATTAAGCCATAAACCCTTTTACCAATACTAATGGTGTACCTGCATCAGCAGAACCGCTGATCAGATCAGCCAGACTAGCCATCAGATCTTCCGCTTTGCGGGGCGTAGTCCCTTCGGTTTCAAAGCAATCCGCGGCAAAGGTTTCCCCTTTTTTCGCTTCTATGGAGTTTTTGATCTCTTCGATATCGATTCCTTCATCATATAATACATCGACCATATATTTGTATTTCAATCCCTGACGGTATTTACCGGCCAGGCCTTTGGTCATTCCGAATGCCGGCTGTGGATCAGCCAGTTCATAAATACCCGTGGAAGGATCCCGGTAAGCTCCATCACCATAAATAATTACTTCCGCATTGATTCCCATGCCTGCTTTTACTTTCGTCTGGATTTCCTCTGCTACTACATCAGCATGGCGGGGAGCCAGTTTCAATTTATCTCCTGACGAAATATTACTGCCTAATACGCCCCATTCAGACCAGGCATCACCCGTGTTGCAGATTTGCTGCAGGGTGATACAATTCTGCCCGGCTTCTTTCAGTTTGCGACTGGTCCTCTCCCGCTGGTGGATATTGGCCACCACGATCCCGTCAAGATTGTATTCTGTCATTTTCAAGGGATTGTTGCTCAGGATCACTTCAACTGCGCATCCTTGTTCCCTTACGATTTCCTGATATAGTTCAATATAATCAACTTCCGTAATGGGATGTTTAAAACGGTTGGAACCAATGTCATCGAGGGTAATGGCATCTCCATCACTTTTCCCTATCGATTCGGCAAAATCGTGGTGTAGGACCTGATTCCCTACTTCATCTGCCGGGTGGGACAACTGGATGATGACTTTCCCTTCGGGTACACTGCCTGCAATGCCTTTTAGGACCATGGCAAAGCGGTTGCGGCTTAAAATAGGAAAAAGAATCCCGATACTGCTGCGGGAATTGATCTTCAGTTTTTCCGTTACTTCTTTCGAGATATCCTGGGCGGTGACATAATTGTTTTGCGCTCGGGCTACGATCGATTCCGTTACACATACCGTATCGCCATCTTCAAGTAAGCCATCCTGGTTACATTTGACCAGGGAATCGTAGACTAAACTCACTACGTCACTGCCTGGTACGATTACCCCCATCTTTATTCCAAAGGCTGAAACCCCAATGTAATCCGGTAACTTGCCCATTCACAACACCCTTTTTAATGTATTAGGAACATATCCGGAAAGTCCCCGATAAATATACACCAAATTCAGGTATTTATCAAGATTATATGCGCATGTGTTTTGTATACCTGAATACAGATATCACCGGCAATAACATCATAAACACCCTTTGATCATCACCTGACGCCTGGGCAGAATAAAAACCCTCTTAATATAAAAAGCTAGTGATAAAAGGAGGAATGATCGTTGCGGACTCTATGGAAAGGTGCCGTCAGTTTTGGTTTAGTCAATATCCCGGTCAAAATGTATGTAGCAACCGAGAACAAGGATCTTAAGTTCAACTACTTGCACGAGACGTGTATGTCGCCCATCCAATATCGCAAGTACTGCCCAAATTGTGACCGTGAAATAGCCGCCGAGGAAATGGTGCGCGGCTATGAATATCAAAAGGGTTCATACGTGATCATCAAAGAAGAGGATCTGGCCAGGATCCCTTTGGAGGCAACCAAAACCATTGATATATTAGACTTTGTTCAGCTTGATCAGGTCGATCCGATTTATTTTGACAAGACCTATTATCTGGAGCCTTCCCCAGGCGGCGAAAAGGCTTATACGCTTATTATTGAAGCCATGAAAAGAACCAATAAAACTGCTATTGCCAAAGTGGTGATCCGCAGCAAACAATCTCTGGCAGCGCTAAGGGTCAAAGATAAAACCTTGATTATGGAAACGATTTTTTATCCAGATGAGATCCGCTCGCCTGATTCCTTGAGCAGCGGCATCGACCCGACGAAATTGCACGATAATGAAATTAAAATGGCAGTGAGCCTGATCGAAAATTTATCGGTCGATTTTGATCCTGCAAAATATGAAGATGATTACCGTAAAGCCTTGTGGGAATTGATAGAAGGCAAAATTGTCGGCCGCGAAGTGAGTCAGATGCCATCGCCTGAGAACAATAATGTGGTCGATCTGATGGAAGCATTGAAGGCCAGCGTAGAACTGGCTCAGAAGAATAAAAACCCGGCTCCCCGGGCGAAGGCCGCCAAAAAGTCTCAGACCGGTACTTAGGAATGGAGAACGGCTTTTTTGAACCAATGAAACCAATCTCTTATCCCCAGGTTTTCAGCGATGAACGCTTCTGGTTCCAGGTCAAATGGGATGGGGTCAGAATGCTGGCACATGTGAATCGAGAAACGGTAGTTTTAAGCAATATTAATCTAAAAGATAAAACCATACAGTTTCCGGAATTATCTGCCATGTCCGGCCATTTAAGAGTGAAGCAAGCCGTTTTGGATGGTGAACTTGTGGTGTTAAAAGGCGGCAAGCCCCATTTCCCTTCTATTTTGCGGCGGAATCTATGTCAATCTTCAGGCCAGGCTCAGGTATTAGCCCAGGAATTGCCAGCAGTCTATATGATTTTTGATCTTATCTGGATGAATGGCAGGGATTTAAGACGCGAACCGCTTGAGCTGCGCGGTTCCCGCCTGCAAGATTGTTTATTCTGGCAAGAACCCTTTCACCTGGTCGAATCTTTTGCTGATGGTCCAGGTTTATTCAAAGCAGTTAAGGAGAACGATCTTGAAGGAGTTGTGGCCAAGCGCAAATCAAGTTTTTATACCGCGGGTAAAAATCACAATGATTGGCTGAAAATCAAATACCGGCGGCGGCAATTTTTTGTCATAGGCGGATTCACCTGTAATCAGGGAAGAATCAATTCCCTTTTGACCGGTTTTTATGATATACATCCCGGGAAGGATAACCTTTTTTATGTTGGTAAAGTCGGTTCGGGATTAAAAGAAACTGAATGGGATCTGTTGACAGAAACACTGCCAAAAATGAAAATCGATCATTCCCCTTTCGTTAATCTAAAAAGCAGCGAAATAAAACAGGCAGTATTTATAGAACCAGTGCTTACTGCCGAAATAGAATTCGCTGAAATGACCGACAGTTTAAGATTACGGTCTCCGGTCATAAAAGGATTCTCATCCCTATCCCCACAGGAATGATTTTGTCAGGAGGAATGCTATGGATACCAGCAACCAGGTAATGATAGGCGGAAGAACTTTTTCACTTTCCAATCTTGAAAAAATACTCTGGCCTGAGGAACAATTGACCAAAGGGGATCTGATCAAATATTATGTCCAGATGGCGCCTTACATTATTCCCCATCTCCGTGACCGGGCTATGGTTTTTACCCGCTATCCCAACGGCATTGAGGGAAAAAGCTTTTATCAAAAAAATGCCCCCGACTATTTGCCGGAGTGGATACCTACTTTTGCGCATTTCTCCAGTGATTCAAAGCGGGACATTCATTATATTTTGATTGGGGAACCGGCAGTCCTTGCCTGGTTGGCAAATCAGGGCTGTATTGAAATGCACCCATGGCTGTCATGCATCGATAAATTGGAATATCCGGATTTCCTCGTTTTAGATCTGGATCCTTCAGAAGGCAGCACATATGCAGACGTTGTGATCATTGCCCAGGTGCTGCAACATTTATTAAGTACCCTATCTCTGAAGTGTTATGTCAAAACTTCCGGTGCTTCAGGACTGCACATTTATGTTCCTGTCATCAATCAGTACACCTATGAAGAAGTGCGTGTTTTAGCCGGTAAAATAGCAGCATTAACAGCGGCTGAAACAGCAAAGATCAGCACCATAGAAAGAAGTGTCCGCTTAAGGGGT
>CAZNPR010000097.1:0-5130 GCA_964574965.1 uncultured Syntrophomonas sp.
TGGCAATTTGGTCGCATTTATCTGCTTCATCCATAACATGCGTGGTCACGATCATAGTAACACCCTGCTCTGATAATTTGTTAAACTCCCGCCAGATATCCTGGCGCAGCAAGGGATCGATCCCGACGGTCGGTTCGTCCAGAAGCAGGAGCGGCGGGTTGTGAAGGATAGAGACTGCCAGGGAAAGCCGGCGTTTCATCCCCCCGGAATAAGCCTGCACTTCTTTGTCCAGATCCTCAAACAAACTGACTGCCTGCATGATCTCATCGATCCTGGCCCGCAGCGCACCTTTTTTCATCCGGTAAAGGGAACCGAAAAACTGCAGGTTTTCCCGGCCGGAAAGATTCATATATAAAGCATCCGATTGCGCCATATAGCCGATCTGATCCAGCAATTCCAACTGGGGTACCAACTGGTCCAGTACTTTTACTTCTCCCGATTCCGGTCTTAAGATCCCGCCTATGATCTTGACCAGCGTCGTCTTGCCGCAGCCCGATGGCCCCAGCAGACCGAATATTTTGCCATAGGGGATCCGCAGATTGATATCTTTTAATACATGTTTTTTATCGAAGTATTTATTGATACCCCTTAAAACGATACAATCCGTCTCTGCTGCTTGAGGTTCCTCTTCCGCTATGGGACTTTTCCCGGTTTTCAAAAGCAAGATAAACACGACCTTTATCTTGAAATTTACTTTCTATCTATATCAAGTGATTTCCTTTTGAATGCTTCCGCGGGTCCTGCAATAAGCTGGCTATGATCAATTCGGCCAGTTGATCCAATTCGTCAAAGCCAAAACAGGGTACCTCTTCCTCAGTTTTAGGGTCGCTTACCACCGCCAGCACCTCTCCGGTCACAGGCAGCTTATCGGAAGAATACCCTTCTCGGTATACCCGGATCTTGGGTCCGGCATGCTGTTTGAAGCCTTCCACCAAAATGATATCCACTTCCCGGATAACAGACAACAGTTCATCCAGATCCGGCTCTGTTTCTACCCGGCGGTGTATGAAATAAGACTGGGGGCTTGCTACTACCACTTCCCGGGCGCCGTTTTCAAAGAACTGCGAGGAATCTTTTCCCGGGGTATCGACCTCATAACCATGGTGAGCATGCTTTACCGCAGCCGTACGATACCCTTTCCCGGTCAGCAATGCGATCAACCTGCTGGTGACCAGGGTTTTCCCCGAATCAGAGTAACCTGTGATCATAAGGTAAGGGATCATCTTTTCTCCTCTTTTCCAATCGGTTTTAAGGTGAAGCCAATTAAAATGACTATATTTACATCCATCCAGACATTAATGCTTCTTTTTGCTTCCCCGCGGGATGTACTCGGGATGACGCAAATGGGTGCTCTGATCACGGCGATTGATGTGGCGCAGATATGAGATAAAAATGATCAGGCTGAGAACGAATCCGATCCGCGCATAGGGTATCCATCCATTTACCAGCAGATACGCCGAAGTAAACAGGACAAAGCCCAAAAGCAGTACTATACTTATACTGTTTAGAGCCCTACGGGTCTGCCGCTCTGCTTCCAGGACCGGTTTCAGGTCGACCTTTACCATTAACTGCCCTTCTTCCAAACGGCGCAAGACCCTGGTACTCTGCAGCGGCAGCTGCAGGAACCCGTTGATATAATCTGCAGCTTCTTCTTTTACTTTGCCAAATACGCCTCTTTTACCGCCGATGAATTGTTCCAGATAAGGCTTGATCTCATCCAGGAAGTTGATGGTGGGGTATAAGCCTATGCACAGGCCATACAAAGTACCGGCTGCCCGCCCCAGGAAAGTGTAGTTACCGGGAATATGAAAAGGATATTCATAAAACAACACTTCCAGGTCAGCTAAAAGATCCATGATTTCATTATTGGGAGCGGAAAGGCCTGACCCGATCACCCCTTCCAAAATAATGCCGATGGCCTGAGCCAGTTGTTCTTCCGGCGCCTCCTTATGCAAAAAGCCCATTTCTTTCAGCCAGTGCACCACTTCCAGATGATCCCGTTTGACGGCAGCAGTGGCTAATTTGGTCAGCTGATCGCGCAGTTCATCGGTGATGGACCCGGTCATGCCAAAATCGATCAAAACGATCTTGCCCTCT
This sequence comes from uncultured Syntrophomonas sp., assembly GCA_964574965.1. Classification (GTDB taxonomy): domain Bacteria; phylum Bacillota; class Syntrophomonadia; order Syntrophomonadales; family Syntrophomonadaceae; genus UBA1368. The sequence continues at coordinate 2,098 of CAZNPR010000097.1, forward strand.
CCGGTTACAAATAAATTGCCGGGATGAGGATCAGCATGAAAAAAGCCATCAATAAAAACCTGACGGCAGTATATTTTGACCAGCATTCGGGCCACCTGTTCCCGGTCGACCCTGTGCTTGTCCAATTCATCATAATTGCTGATTTTGATCCCCGGCATATATTCCATGGCCAGGACTCGTTTGGTGGTATACTCCCAATAGATCTTCGGGATAAGGACTTGCTCCAGATCCTGGCTGTTTTTGGCGATCCTTTCAGCATTGTTGCCTTCCTGCAGATAGTCCAGTTCCTCATACACCGTATCGTAAAACTCCTGGTAAATGAGGTTCAGATCCATAAAGCTTCCCCAGTCAGTAAGGCGATCCAGTAATTTTACCACCTGTTTTACCGCACTAAGGTCAATTTTGACCAGTCTCTCGATGCCGGGGCGCAGGATTTTCACTGCCAGCTCTTCCCCGCTCTGCAAAGTGGCATGATGGACCTGTCCCAGTGAAGCAGCAGCGATGGCTTGCGGATCAAAATCCGCAAATATTTCTGTAAAAGGCCGACCGAATTCTTCGCTGATGGCTGAACTGATATCCTCAAAGGGTACCCCTTTGACTTCATCCTGCAAATTCTCCAATTCATGGATCACAGAAGAGGGAAAAACATCCACCCGGGCGCTGAAAAATTGCCCCAGCTTGATCAATAGTCCTCCCAAATCAGCAGCCGTTTCCCTGAAATAACGGGCTTTTTCCACCCATAGCTCCTGGCGCCGCTTCTCCTCCCAACCTTTCTCATGCCATAAGCGGGTGAAGCGAAGTGAATAAAAAGCCCATATGATACCGGCAAACAAGCCTACTACGATCCAAAAACGCTGCCAGCCTTTCAAGACATTGCGCATCGCATAAATCTCCTTAATTGTGTGCTCCATATGCTAATTTGATTTTCTTCGTTTATTATGCTGAATTTCCGTTGTGTTTACTTGGTCTCTTATCCAAAAATGTAACAGAACCGAAGGTATTTGTCCAAATAATAAAGCCAGACAGCCATCATTTTCTATGCGCAAACATCATCTGATGAGATCCGGGATGATATCGTTATTCATCCTGCTGATGCAGTATACTATAGTAAGATATTTTTTATTGATCAGGGTTCATTAACGAAACGCAAAACCATATAATTAAAACCAGTTATGTATAATGACTTAAGAAACATCCGAGAGGTTTATCATGACCCTTCAGCAATTACGGTACATCATAAAAATCGTGGAATGCGGTTCGATCACTGAAGCCGCCAAACAACTTTTTGTTTCCCAGCCCAGCCTTTCCAACGCTGTCAAAGAACTGGAAAATGAGCTGGGGATAGAGATATTCTATCGAACCACCAAAGGCATCTCTTTATCCGTTGACGGCAGAGAGTTTCTTTCGTATGCACGTCAGGTCATTGAGCAGACGGAGCTTCTGGAACAGCGTTACTTAGGCAAAAAGCCGTCCAAACAGCTTTGCTCCATTTCCACGCAGCATTACGCGTTTGCGGTAAACGCTTTCGTAAATCTGCTCCTTGGTCTGGACGTGGACGAGTATGAATTTACGCTACGTGAAACCAGGACGTATGAAATCATAGAAGATGTAAAGAATCTGCGCAGTGAGCTTGGTATCATTTATTTCAGCAGCTTCAATGAAAAAGTACTGCATAAAATATTGCAGGAAAACCATCTGGTCTTCACTCCGCTTTTCGAAGCACGGCCCCATGTTTTTATCAGTTCCGCGCACCCGCTGGCCGGGCAGAAGAGCATTACCCTTGAAGAGTTGGATCACTATCCGATCCTTGCCTTCGAGCAAGGTGAATATAACTCGTTTTACTTTTCAGAAGAAATTTTAAGCACCGTTGCTCATAAAAAAACCATCCACGTCAGTGATCGTGCTACGCTTTTCAATCTGCTGATCGGATTAAATGGTTATACCATCAGTACCGGGGTTTTAAACAGTGATCTGAACGGCGAGAATATCCTTTCTGTACCGTTGGAAGCAGAAGAGCGGATGCTGGTGGGCTGGATTGCCAATGAGAAAACGATTCTAAGCTCGATCGCCACGGAATATATCGCAGAATTAAAACGCTTGATCGCTGCTTATGGTCATACCGTATTGTCATGACCTTGACAGGCTTTGCCATTGCAGATTTTCTTTTATGCGGCCAGCAGAGAACTGATTGCCTCATAGATTTTCTGCGCAATATAGGGGTTGTTCATGGTATATAAGTGGATCCCATCCACTCCCTCGGCTATAAGATCAACGATCTGATCGACGGCATAGGCAATTCCAGCATCTCGCATGGCTGCAGGATGATGTTCATATTTGTCCATCATGGTCACGAATTTTTTGGGAAGCTTTACCCCGCAGAGAGATACCATTCTTTCGATCTGTTTTTTATTCACCACCGGCATGATCCCTGCCTGGATCGGTACATTGATCCCTGCAGTACGAACCCTTTCGCGGAAAGAATAAAAATAACTGTTATCAAAAAACAACTGGGTTATAAGCTGGTCGGTACCGGCATCAACTTTGCTTTTCAGATGGCGTATATCATCGGCCAGACTGCGGCTTTCAATATGCCCCTCCGGATAACAGGCGCCGATTATATTAAAATCGCCGTTTTCTTGTATGAATGAAACCAGATCGCTGGCATGAAGAAAATCTGTCCTCGGCGTGAATTCCGGGTTCACATCGCCGCGTAGAGCCAGAATGTTTTCAACGCCGGTTTGCTTAAAACCTTCAAGCATTTCCAGCACTTCATTTTTGGTAAGATTGATACAAGGCAGATGAGCAACGCTTTCAATTCCGTATTGGTTTTTGATAGATGAAGCGATTGCTAGTGTTGCAGCATTAGCCTCGCTTCCTCCTGCACCGTATGTCACACTGATAAAGTCAGGGTCCAGTCCTTTCAATTCATCAAGGGTATCATAGATCACTTCGATGGGTGCGGTCCGTCGGGGTGGAAAAACCTCCAGTGACAGCACGGTTTTGTTTTTAAATATTTCAGCTGTTCTCATAGCC
>CAZNPR010000098.1:0-5090 GCA_964574965.1 uncultured Syntrophomonas sp.
AATAAATCTTCATCGGTATGATCATCTCCCACGGCAAAAATAAAATCATAGTCTTGATTCTGAATAAAAGCCGCCGCTCCAAATCCCTTATTGACTCTCTGATCTTTGACTTCCAGTACTTTATTGCCTTCCTGGAGGCCAAGAGTTTCAGCTTCCAGGATCGAGCGGAGTGTTTCCCTTACTTCATTCAATTTTACCGCAATCATATCCGGATTACATTGCCGGTAATGCCAAGCCAGAGAATAATCTTTTTCCTCGATCAAAGACCCCGGGATCCGGTCGGTATATAATTCCATAATGCGGCGAATCGACTCTTTCCATTCATTATCCAGGGTAGCAGTCATCACCCAATCTTGCCCGGGGTGGCGAATCCATAAGCCGTGCGAGGCGATAAAGTGCAGGTTAAGATCAACGAACCATTCCGCCAGGGTATGCCTTTCTCTGCCGGAGATGATTACAACGGTATTCCGTGGATCTTCGCACAGAGCCCTTAATAGGTTTATAAGCTCTTCGTCTGGTTTGGCCTGGTCAGGCAGAGGATTAAAACCTACCAGGGTACCGTCATAATCCAAAAACAGCACACGCTTTCGAGCATTATAATAAGCGTTTTCGATCAAGTGACGATTTTTTTTAAAGTTTCTCTGCGTGATGATCTGCTCTGATTCTGTTACCGTAGCATGCAAGGCATTTAAAAACTCCCCCGCCCAAAATTCAACATTATAGCGCTGCAGTCGGCGGTGCATCAGCTTATTCCGATACATTCTTTCCTCATGGGGCATATCCAGTGCCGTTTTGATGCCGCTGGCGATAGCATTGCTGTCATTAGCATTGACAATGACAGCCTCTCCCAATTCACTGGCCGCACCAGTCGTTTCGCTGATAACGACCATCCCTTCAAAATCAGTCCGGGCGGCAATATATTCTTTGCATACCAGATTCATCCCGTCTCTTAAAGGTGTGACCAATAATACGTCTGAATGCCGGTAAAGCATGATTAAATTTTCCTGGGAAAAGGAACGGAAGAAATACCAGACCGGCATCCAATTGAATGTCCCGAAGGTTCCGTTGATTTCACTGACTAATTTGGTAATTTCTTGTCTTAAGTCATCATAGGGATCGACTCCCACTCTGGAGGGAGCGACGATCAGGTTAAATCGGACTTTTTCATGGTATTCCGGATATTTGTCCAGGAAACTGCCAAAAGCCTTGAGCCGTTCCGGGATGCCTTTGGTATAATCCAGACGGTCCACTGATAAAATGATCTTCATGTCCGGGGTCTTTTTAACAAGCTCCATCGTTTCTTGCTGAGCAAGCTCTTCCTGGCTCTTTTCTGCAAAGAAACGGTAATCAATCCCCATAGGGAAAGCATCTGCCTGAACATAGCGATCTTCATAGCTGATCCGATTCATGGTAATATCCAGACCCAGCAAATGCCGAATGCTGCTTAAAAAATGCCTGACATATTCATAGGTATGGAATCCGATCAAATCTGCTCCCAAAAGTCCCTGCAGTATCTCCTCGCGCCAAATCAGCAAGCGGAAGATTTCAGAAGAAGGAAAAGGAATGTGAAGAAAAAATCCCACCTGGGTATCAGGATATCTTTCTTTGATCATCTTGGGCAGCAACATCAATTGGTAATCGTGGATCCAAATAATATCGTTTTCACCAATTACGCTTTCAACAGTGGCAAAAAATTTCTCGTTCACCTGCTGATATGCTTCCCAGGTCTCGAGCTCATATTTGGTTCTGTCAGTAAAATAATGAAATAAAGGCCAGATGGTTTCATTGCAAAACCCATTGTAATAACGGTCAATTTCTCCTTCCGTTAAAAAAGCAGGAATACATTGATAGGTTTTAAGTGCTCTTTGAATGGCGTGTTTGTCCTTCAAACTGATTTCATCATCGGCGATCCCGGGCCAGCCAACCCAAATACTGTCTGCTTGTTCATGATAGTTTTTTAACCCGGTAGCAAGTCCCCCGATACTTTTGCGGTATTCAATGGTTCCATTATTCTTATTAACCGTTACCGGCAGACGATTAGAAATGATTATGATCTTATTCATCACTCTCCTCCTCTCGTGCGTTTATTTAATTCGAAAAAGTAGGATTACTTATAGTTTCACATCTTGCGAAAATGATGTCAATCCAGAAAGCAGAAAATGGTATGAGTCATGAAGTCTTGTGCCGAATGACCGGCAATCATTCGGCAAAGCGACCTTGATCGATTGTTCAAGGCCGCTTTGATGAATCTTTAAATTTTATTCCTGATGTTTCGCCCAGCTTTCCAGCTGTCCTCTAATCAACTGTCCAACAAACGGTGTAACGGGAAGATACTATCATCCCCTACAATGGAGCGCAGTTTCGCCTTACGCTTCACCTGTTCACGCCAAATATCCCCCGGCTTTCAAAATCTCCCGGGCTTTTTCCTTATCTTCGGCGGCCACCAGGATAATGGGTCCGGTACACCCCATGCCGGTTGCAGCAAAGATCTGTTCTTTCCATAATGATTGCACCGCATCATCCAACTCCATGATATCGATGCCCGGGATCTGCTCGGCTGTTACTTTGGCTGCCGGCGGTACGATCTCACTGCCTTTTTCTGCAGCGGCAGGTTGGGAGACCGGGACCTGCCAGCCGGCGTTTTTGGCCTGCATGATCTCTTGCTTCTGTATTTTGCCGATATTGCCCCGTACCATAGCAGCAGTGTAACAGAGGGCATCCCTCACCACCGGTGTGCCGGAGGCTCTGGAAATAATAGAGATCAAATGTCTGGCTTCTTCCCCGATGCCGGGTCCATAGCCATAACCAGTGGTCTCATAATTGCCGCCGCTGGTAAAAGAGCTGAATAGTTTCATCAAAATATTGCCGGTCAACGTATCGCAGACCACCACATCAACACTGCCTAAAAGCAGATCATTGCCCCGCAGAATGTGGCCGCCGTCCGCCCGCTGGGACTCCCCCCATCGAAAGCGATAGCCCTTATCCTGCATCTGCAGCAGATGTCTTTCTGCCTGCCGGGCGCCGTCTATATTCAGAATGCCCACACTGGGATCACTCAGGCCGTCTGCCCTGGCTGCGGCGATGCCATAGACGGCATTTTTCACCATGGCCTGGACCCGGTCGGTATCACTGGTGCCGGTAGTACTGGCGATATACATTTCCCGGCCCCGGGCAGGGGTGACGACTTTGCCGATGGTTGATACCCCAATGGGAAATGGATAATGCATGGCCACTGCCCCGTCCAGTTCTTTGTTCTCCAGCAGTTTCCCCAGTACCTCATGGACGTCCTCGTCACTGGATGCTTTATACACCGGCAGATCATAGCCGGGAGGGGCAGGTCCGATAATGCTGACTTGCAGCCCGGGCTCTCTTTGCATGGCGGCAAGGGCGCCTTGAAGCAATTCTTCCGCAGCGATCTCACTGCCGTAGGTGGTCAGCCCCACGGATATTTTACGCTGAGCTCGTCCGGTCAAAAGTACTTCCGCCGTCTCTTCCAGCACTTCCCGCAGTAATTGGTTATAGAATTTTTCTTGCACGTTTCTACCTCCCCGCCATGGAGCGGGCCAATTCCTGCAGCGCCCCGGCCAATACATTCCTGATTTCCTGTTTATAGTCTTCGGTTTCCACCCTGGTTTCAGACTGGGTCTCACCGGTATTTTTTTCAATAATGAAGCTCACCCCGTCGAAGAGGTCGGTCATGCGCCCCAAAAACAAACTGCCTTTGCCGACCACCATGGCTCGCTGCATCTTGCCGGCTAAGATGGAATCCCGGATGTAGCCTATCAAAGGGACTCCGGAAGGGATATGGCCCTGGGTCGGGGCATAACCGGTCACCCCATGCTGGGCAGTAAAATCAGCAATGGCGTCCCGCTCAATTTCTCCGCGTTTTACTGCCATGGCCGCGATCATCTTGTAATTGGCCAAGGGCACATCGCCCGCTCCGGCCGGTGCTGTAATTTCTGCATTCTGTAATTCGGGGGCATACACATCGATATCGGTCAGCTTAAGACCGTTACTCTCCAGGGGATCAACGATAATGGACTGTATCACGGCCTGGGGCGAGGATCCCGAGGATATTTTGTGGCGGCCGATGATATCGGTCCTGACCACTGGGCTGATTCCGTCATTGGTGCTGATCAAAACGGCATAACCGGCAGCCATGTCCTCCAGGACCGGCATTCCTTTGGCGGTATGATCCCTGCTGTTCATGCCCAGTTTGGCAGAAGAACCGCCCCCCATCACCACCACGTTTTTGTAGATCCCCGACTGTACCAGCGCTGATGCGGCAATGATCCCATGGGCAGGTCCGGCACAAAAAGCCCGCATATCCACTCCGGTAGCCTGCCTGCATCCCGCGATCTCTCCCACCGCCTTGGCCAGATTGCCGCCGCCCCTCTGGTTCATATCCCCAATGGCTTCTTCTGAAGTTTCAATGATATAATCAACGCTTTCCGGATCGAGCTTATTTTTTTGCATTAAGTTGATGATCGCCAGGGCTCCGGAGGCTTTGGTCACCAGATTTTCAAAAATAGTGTCTGCCGATAAATTGGGATCCGTATCATGGGCTTCGCGGATACATCCCACCAGTTTCCGATCCAGATACAGCCCGGCGGCCCGCCCGGAATCTACCAGTTCTTTAATATGACTGGCTTCGCTGGATTTTTCCAGCAGCCCTAATTGTTTTTCACTGAAAAGGTTTTTGGTTTCCAACACGGTTTTGATTTTCCGGGCAAATGCCTCTTCCAGTTCCACCAGCTGAAAGCTGTCGGAGATCTTCAGTGCTCCATAAAATTCATCTTCGGGATAGATCTCTCCATATTTGCCCTCTCGTCCGCCGTCGCTCAGATTCTCATACCAGGGACGGGGCATCTCCCGCAGTTCATCGGGGGTCAGATTGCCGATATAAACCTGATTGGGCGGATACTTGACTGCCTGGTCAAAGCTGCGGATAAATTGGTCTATGATCCCCAGATAACTGGAATCAGGATTCTTTATCTGCTCCATGGTGATGGTGGTACCATGTTCCATCATGATATTGGGAGCATGGACCATAATATAACCGGCCGCCTTTATCACCGGAAACTCCATAT
>CAZNPR010000099.1:0-5041 GCA_964574965.1 uncultured Syntrophomonas sp.
GAAAAGAGCATGTCTAATATCAAGGAAGTCAAGGCCAGAGGAGCGGTTGTGGCAGCCATCTACTCCGAAAGCTTAAGCGCCGCATGCCAGGAATGCGATGAGCATATCGTCATGCCGGATACCGATCCCATATTAAGCCCGTTGATCTCCGTAGTGCCGCTGCAGATCTTCGCATATTATATGGCGGTATTCCGCGGAGCAGATGTCGATAAACCCAGGAACCTGGCCAAAAGCGTAACGGTGGAATAGTTGGAAAGTTGAAAGTTGAAAGGGGAAAAGGGGCTAGGGGCTAGGGGCTAGGGCATAATTCCTCGCTCCATGCTTTGTAGGGGCGATCAGTGATCGCCCGACCAATTAGCGGGGCGAGCTTTGTGAGCCTATAGAATATAACCAAAAAAACAGGGGCGTACGAAGTGCGCCCCATTATTATTGCTCAACAACCGCTTAACCATTATTCAATCATCACCTGGTTTCAACTTCCAACTTTCAACTTTCCAACTTTCCCCTAGCCAACTAGCCAACTAACCAGGGCAGCGGGAAGGTACTATTTTCCCCGTGACAACCCTAACATTTATAACCTGTTGATATCTTCCTGGGAGTACATTTTTATATTTTCTTCCTGAAAAAGTTCCATGACTTTTTCACTGTCCATTAGTCTTAAAACGAATAAGGCATTTCCATCAACATTATAATTAAAAGAATAGATATATTCGATGGATACATCTGCCTCTTCAATAATTGCCAGAATATGATCCAATGCACCTGGTTTATTAGGGATACCTACACAGATAACATCGTTTTTCTTGGCCATAAAACCCGCATTTTTCAGGTGCTTTAAGGCATTGTCTATACAATTTTCCCGGATGATCAGCCGAACGATGCCGAAGTTGGTAGTATCTGCGATAGAAAGAGCCATGATATCGACCTCACTTTCGGCCAGTAATTTTGTCATTTCCCGCAAGGTTCCTCTGGCATTCTCCAAAAACACGGAAATCTGTGAAATAAACATATCGATGCCTCCTTCTAAATATTTCTCTTATCGATGATCCTTTTTGCTTTTCCTTCTGATCTTGGAATGGATTTGGGGGGAACAAGCTGTATTTTGGTATTGATTCCAACCACTGATTTAATTTTTTCTTTAATGTCGTCTCTTAACTTTTCTATTTCTGCAACCGTATCAGAGAACATTTCTTCTGTAAGCTCCACCTGGACTTCTAATTTGTCCCGGGATTTGACCCGGTCAACCACCAGCATGTAATGGGGAGAAACTCCATTAAGCCCCACCAGGACTGATTCGATCTGGCTGGGGAACACATTGACTCCGCTTATGACCAGCATATCATCGGTACGGCCTGTAAGTCTTTCCATTCGGATATGGGTGCGACCGCATTTGCATGGGGAGGCATCCAGTTTGCAGATATCATGCGTCCTGTAGCGAAGCATGGGCATTCCGGTCTTTGTAATGGTGCTGAAAACAAGTTCGCCTGATTCCCCGTATGGAAGGGGTTCCTCTGTGACCGGATCGATTATCTCCACGATCACATGGTCTTCATTCACATGCATTCCTTTTTTCTCCAGACATTCAAAGGCCACACCAGGACCGGCGATCTCTGTCAGACCGTAAATATCACATGCATCGATCCCCAATAGTTCTTCTAAATTGGCTCTCATCTCTTCTGACCAGGGCTCCGCTCCGAAACAGCCTGATTTCAATTTCAGTTCTTCGGGTTTGATCCCCATCTCCCGGATCGTCTCTCCCAGGAACGTTGCATAAGAGGGGGTACAGCAAAGCATGGTCACCCCAAGTTCTTTCATCATCAAGATCTGGCGCTGGGTGTTTCCGCTGGACATGGGCAAAACCATTGCCCCAACTTTTGTTGCTCCCTGATGTGCACCCAGGCCGCCGGTGAATAATCCATAACCATAGGATACCTGGATAATATCGTCTTTCCCGCCACCGGCTGCCGTAATGGCACGTGCCACCATCTCCGTCCATATTTCCACATCGCTTTGGGTATATCCTGCCACAATGGGCTTTCCTGTAGTCCCGGATGATCCTTGTATGCGAACGATCTGTGATTTAGGTGCGGCGAACAGCCCGAAGGGGAATTCATCTCTCAGATCAGTTTTTTCAGAGAAGGGTAAAAGCCTTAAATCGTCTACCGTTCTGATATCCTCCGGCTTCACTCCTTTGGCATCCATGCGGGCACGGTAAAGGGGCACATTTTCATATTCCAGCTTTACTGTCTCACGAAGCCTTTTACTTTGCAGTTCACGTAATTCATCGCGGTTCATACATTCCATTTGCGGATCATAGATCATGTGTTCTTTCAGGGCTGACTTCATTCTTGTACCTCCATTCATTAATTTTTTGGTGAGGACAAGACAATAAAAAAAGCCCTGTCCTCTGTAAAAATCAGAGGACGGGCTGTATATACTACTTCCCGTGGTACCACCTCAGTTTAATGCTTTCTCACGAAAAAGCATCCTCATCGGGTACGGCAAACTGCTTATACCCTATCGCGATAACGGGCGAACCCGGCTCTGCCTACTCAACATACTTTCAGCATACTGCTCTCGGGATGAATTCGGAATGCTGTTCCTTATTGGCTTGCACCTGCCGCCAACTCTCTGAAAGGCTTCCGCAGACGTACTGCTTCCCGGTCACTGCATTTATTTTTAAATTTTATTCTCTTCCAACATTATTTGTCAAATATTTTTTTGACATATGCGGTTGTCAGGGGGGATACCCCCCTAACTCCTAACCAACTTTCCAACTGGCTCCTAACCCCTAACCCCTAACCCCTGGCCCCTCGCTCCTATTGTGAAAATGAGGGAAATATTTCATAATAGATGATACATAGGAAGTGATGAAGTTTCACATAAAAGGAGCATTGATCATGAGTAAACTCATCCAGGTTTGTGGTGACCCTACAGTTGATTGGTTCAGGGTCCATGATGAAGAGATCATCGTCAGGGGCGGGGTATATTACTGGGAGAAACCGAAAGAGGATACGAAGGTCAGACTGAGTTCCAAACTCGGCGGCTCGGCCATGATCTATCAGCTGCTGCATGAAATGATCGCCGCAGAGACGGCGGCTATAGAAGGAAATGTGGTCGAAGAGGAATTGCTGAGCCGGCCTAAAGACAACCGTATCACTACATCCTGGACGGTGTGGAGGGAATTTCCCAATCCAGGCTTTGCCCATCATTCCTTCCGCCTGGAAAAATGGCACGAATTTGAACCAGGCAGTTGGGATTATATTACTGCCAGTCTCAAGGGCAATCCTGATCTGCTCATTATCCAGGATACCAATCTGGGTTTTCGCAACTGCCAGGAAGGCTGGCCTGAGGTTTTAGCTTCCGATGCCGGGGGCAGACTGCCGCAGGATCTTATTATCCAACTGGGCCAATATAATGACGGCCGCAGCAATCCGCTGCTTGATCGCGTCAAAGTGCTGGGCCTGGAGGATCGTACCACCGTTGTTACTTCTCTCAGTGACCTGCGCTCCTGTGCGGTAAAAATCGGCCTGTCCCTTTCCTGGGAAAGGATGATGGAGGAAGTGGTGGCAGCCGTTCTCAGCAGCAACAGCCCCTTTGTTGACAGGCAAGGAAAAAAGATAAAGTATAAGCAGGTTATCGTGACTTTAAGCGCCAGCGGTGTCATAATTGTCGGCCGGGACAAAACTACCTTGATTTTTGACCGGAGCTGGCAGGAAGGGGATTTTGGCAATCATTTCCCCGGACAGATAATGGGTTATCATGCCTGCCTGTTAGGGGCCCTGGCTTCTGACTGGGCAGCAGCGCCCCAGAATATGGATTGGGTAAGTGCTTGCGCCAAAGGGATCAAACTGGGACGCAAGCTGCATATCTTAGGCTATGAAGTGATAGAAGAAGATCATTATAGACAGCTGGGTTTTCCTTTTGCCAGCATCGCCGCTTTTTACCGGGAATTAGACGCTCCAGACCATAGCCGCAGCAATTATGCCAGTGCAGTCATCCATGACCTGGGATTTTTCAGCATGAGCAATGAAGCACTGACTGGGTCAGAAATCAAAGACAACTGGACGATCCTGGAGGAAAAATTGTTAAAGCGGCAGTTGGTGTGTTTTGCCATGCAGGACCCGCAGAATGCAGTCAATGAATGTGCCCGTAATATTGTGCTGACCGGATCGCTTTCCGCCCTGCCCGATGTGCCGGTGGAAACCATCGGCGCCTGGTCAAGTGCCGACCGGCAGGAGATCGAAGGCGTCCGCAGCGTGAAAAATGCCATGCAGGAATATATGAGGCTTAAAAGACCCAAGACCCCCCTGTGTGTGGCAGTATTCGGCCCGCCAGGCGCGGGTAAATCATTTGTGGTGAAAGAAATTGCCAAAGGCCTGGGAATCAACGAAAATGCCCAGCTGACCTTTAATCTTTCTCAATTTGAATCGCCCCAGGAACTTTTGACCGCTTTTCATCAGATCCGCGACTTGAACCTGCAGGGCAAAATGCCGTTGGTCTTCTGGGACGAGTTCGATAATCCCTGTGAAGGTACCAATCTGGGCTGGCTCAGGTATTTCCTGGCTCCGATGCAGGATGGGGAATTCAGTGATCAGGGCATCGCCCGGCCTCTAGGCGGCGGAATACATGTTTTCGCCGGTGCCACCCGCCATTCTTTTGCTGAATTTCAAAAGGGGAACTCCAGCGAGGACCGTAATGCCAAGAAGCCTGATTTCATAAGCCGTCTCAGCGCTTACATCAACATCAGGGGGATCAACGGCAATCCGAATACCGTTGAGGATCGGCTTTATATGATACGCCGCGCTTTCATCCTGCGGCATTACCTGGAGACCAGCGCCCCGCAGATCAGGAGCGATGAGCAGTTCAACATTGAAACCGGCGTGTTGGATGCTCTCTTACGGGTCAATAAATATTATCATGGCGCCCGGTCGCTGGAGAATCTGATCAAAATGAGCAGCCTGGCTGACAAACGCAAGTTCGAACTCTCCAGCCTGCCGCCGGATCATATCATCGGCATGCACGTAAATGTCAAAGAATT
>CAZNPR010000100.1:0-4996 GCA_964574965.1 uncultured Syntrophomonas sp.
GCTGACCCCCTTTATAATGTAAATATACTGCAGATATTTATCCCTGGTCTGGTATTACCATTTTTAGCGGTCTTCTGCCGGGGCTTCACTTCGGCTGGCTGCCGCTCTGGCAACACCGGCAAAAATAGCATAAGCAATTTTGCGCTGATATTCCGGGTCCGCTAACAGCTTTGCTTCTCGGGGATTGGATAAAAAACCGGTTTCGATCAAGACCGCGGGCATCTCAACATTTTTTAACACAAAGTAATTTCCGGCCGCCGCCTTACGATTAGTATTCCCCAGAATGCTGATCAATTCCTCCTGGATCATGCGCGCCGCCATTTTGCTGTCTTCATCACGAGGTTTGAAGAAGACCTGGGCCCCTGACCAACTTGATCCGGGTACCGCATTCAGATGGATACTGATAAATAGATCAGCTGCGGCCTGGTTGGCAGTGGTGACCCTTTGTTTCATATCAGCTTTTTTGTGCTGTCTGATGGTTCCGGTAAATTCATCTCCTGCCAGATCGCTCTCATTATCCCGCAGCATGATCACCGCTGCTCCGCCTTGACTCAGGTAATATTCCAGTTTTTTTGCGATTTGTAGGGCAATATCATGTTCTGCATACTGGCCCCGGGTCGCCCCCTGGTCCAAACCTCCATGCCCGGCATCGATGACGATGATCCGTCCGGCCACTCCATAGGAAAAAACCGGCTGTTCAGAATGTCCCTCAGACCCTACAGCTGCGGTGCACAGAATCAACAGCAGGAGGCTCGCTGCCAGGAACGCCGCCTTTTTTGCGGAAAGAAAAAAGACCCGTTGATGCAAGTGCTGCATCTCCCTTGCAATGTATTATTATTCTTTTATATGCTTTTTCCTGAATGATTATTAAGCTTGAAACAAAAAACCTCCCTAAAACAGGTGAGGTCACATCTTGTCAGCCATGCTGGCAGGGCGATCAAAGAAAGAAAAAGGCTAGGGCGCAAACAAGCCCCGTAACTGAGGCGTACCTGATGTACGTTGACTGAACGGGGCTTGAAGTAACAATTATATTCACTTTTGAAGCTCTCTGGTACTGAATTATCTTTTTGAGTATTGCGGAGCTTTTCTGGCCTTGTGCAAACCGTATTTCTTTCTTTCTGTCATACGTTGGTCGCGGGTGAGAAAACCTGCTTTCCTAAGCTGTGGCCTGGAATCAGGATCGACCTTGGTCAGCGCCCTGGCAATTCCAAGTTGAATGGCACCTGCCTGGCCGGTAACACCGCCGCCATTTACATTACAGATCACATCAAATCTACCTGTCATGCTGGTCAGCTCCAGCGGCTGAAGAACGATCAGTCTGCTGGTACGGTTTGGGAAGAAATTTTCAAATGTGCGCTTATTTATGGTGATATTGCCTTCCCCGGGCACTAATCTGACCCGAGCTACAGCACTTTTTCTTCTGCCGGTTCCCCAATATTGAATGTTCGCCATGATTTTCCTCCTTACCCTCTAAGTTCGCGCAATTCTGGCAGCTGGGCTTGATGCGGGTGTTGATTTCCCCGGTAAACTTTAAGTTTGCGATACATTTGCGCACCTAAATGGTTGTGGGGAAGCATTCCTTTTACCGCTACTTCTATAGCTCTTTCAGGCTTCTTCTGCAACACATCCCGATAGCTCATTTCTTTCAAACCGCCAGGATAGCCTGAGTGATGACGTAATTTCTTTTGATCAAGTTTATTACCGGTCAGAACGATCTTTTCCGCATTGATCACGATTACAAAATCGCCAGTATCAACATTAGGAGTAAAGATGGGTTTATGCTTGCCTCTTAAAATCGCGGCAACTTCAGCGGCTAATCTGCCTAAAGTCTGCCCGTCGGCATCTATTACATACCATTTCCGCTCTATTTCCAGCGGTTTTGCCATAAATGTTTTCAAGTCTTTCCCTCCTGTATCTCACCTTTTATGAGATTTGTGGCGTCCCTTCTGCGCTCATAGCTGTCAACGGGGCAGGAGACAGACATAATTACAGATAGTACCTTTATATATTAGATAAAACTGGACTGCTTGTCAAGAATAAAGCATCTATTACAGCAGGCTTTTTGCATATTTCGTCAGCTTATTCAGGGTAGTCGACCCGCAGGAGATACAAGCCCTGAGCAGGAGCAGTGCTCCCTGCCGCCTGCCGGTTTTGCGCCGCGATGATCTCTGCCACAGCGGCGGGCGGATAATTTCCCCGGCCTACCTCGACCAGAGTCCCCATTATGATCCTGACCATATTGTATAAAAAACCATCTGCACAGATCTCAAGATTTAAATAAGGTTCCCGGTAATGAAGCACGCAGCTTTTGACCTGGCGTTCATAATTTTTCACCGATGACCCGGAAGCGCAGAAGGATTTAAAGTTATGGGTCCCGATAAGACAGCCGCAGGCTGCTTCCATGGCAGCAATATCAAGCTTTTCACTGTTACACCAGGCGTAATTACGCATAAAGGTTACGCCCTGCTGCTGACGATAGAGCAAATACGCATAATTCTTGCTCAGGGCATCATAACGGGGATGAAAATTCTCTGCCGCCGATTCGCTGGTCAGCACCCGTATGTCAGGGGGCAGAAAGCTATTCAGGGCAGCACTCCATTTTTCGGCGGGTATGGTGGCATTACAGGTAAAAGCGATCACCTGCCCTGCTGCATGGACCCCGCTGTCGGTTCTTCCTGCCGAAGTTATGTTGATCGGTCTTCCGGTGAGCCGGTGAAGGGCCGCTTCTATCTCAGCCTGGATGGTATTGGCATTGGCCTGAATCTGAAATCCATGATACCTGCTGCCGTCATATTCGATTACCATCTTGATTCTGTTCATCGTCTCTCCCCGGTATAATGTTAAGTTGCTTCTTCACCTTAGTTAAGGCCGTTAAAACTTTATAAAAAGATGAGGAGGATGTCTCATCAACTCCTCCATCATTGTTCAGGTCTTCTTCTTTCCCGTGGTTTCCCTCTTGTTTTAGTCAACTAATTCCAAAATGACCATGGGGGCACCGTCACCTTTACGGTAACCGGTCTTGACGATTCTGGTATAACCGCCCTGCCGGTCGCGATAACGATCCGCCAAAGAGGTAAAGAGTTTATGCACAATCGCATCGGTCATAATATATGAATCAACCTGCCTTCTGGCGTGCAGGTCGCCTCTTTTGGCCAAAGTAATCATTTTTTCTGATATCTTCTTTATTTCCTTGGCTCGGGTCTCGGTGGTAGTTATTTTTTCATTATCCAGCAGTGAAGTAACAGAGTTCCTCAGCAATGCTCTTCTATGATCGCTCCTGAGCCCTAATCTACGGTAACTCAATGGATATCCTCCTTTCTAATCTTCTGACTTTTTAAAGGCTAGATCCAGTTCTTTCAGTTTTCTTTCGATTTCTTCCAGCGATTTTTGTCCCAGATTTCTGATCTTGCTCATTTCTTCCCGGGTCTTTTCGATCAAATCGCCTACGGAATTGATATTCGCCCGTTTCAGTCCATTGGAAGCCCGAACCGATAGTTCAAGCTCTTCAATAGACATATCGAGTACTTTGTCTTTCTTATCTTCTTCTTTTTCCACCAGTATTTCTACCTGGGCATAAGTATCGTCTATTTCAGTAAATAGTTTCAGGTAATCAGTAAGTATTTTTGCTGATAAGCTGACCGATTCTTCCGGACTGATACTGCCATTGGTCCATACTTCCAGAGTCAGGCTGTCATAGTCTGTACGTTTACCGACACGGGCATGATCGATGGTATAGTTGACCCGGCTAACAGGTGTATAAATGGAATCAATGGGGATCAAGCCAACGATATCATCATTCTTGTTGGGCTGCTGATCAGCACTGACATAACCCCTGCCTTTTTCCACCGTCATTTCCATTTCCAGCTTGGCACCTTTATCCAGAGTCGCAATATGCAGCTCAGGATTTAAGATCTCAATTTCAGCGTCCTGCATGATATCTGCCGCTGTAACGTCTTTGGGACCGGTTTGTTCCAGATGGATGGTCTTTCTTTCACTGCCATCATACCTAACGATCATTTGCTTAAGATTTAAAATGATCTCCGTGGTATCTTCTACCACATTGGGGATGGTGGAGAACTCATGCAGAACACCCTCGATCTTCACGGAAGAAACGGCCGCACCCGGCAGCGAAGATAACAGCACCCGGCGCAGGGAATTTCCCAATGTCGTGCCATATCCTCTTTCCAATGGTTCTATGACAAATTTTGCATACTTGTTATCATTGTTTTTGTCCACGCACTCTATACGCGGTTTTTCCATCATCTCTAGCATTAATTCAATTCCCCCTTTTTTTCTAGAGGTTTATTCTATCTAGAGTAAAGTTCAACGATTAATTGCTCGTTGATGGTTGAATCGATTTGTTCTCTTAAAGGATAAGCCAGAACTGTGCCAGCCATATTCCCTACGTCAACACTGAGCCATTCCGGCGGGGTCTTGTAAGTGGCTGCATCCTGCAGGGCTTCAAATTTGTGCGAACTGCGGCTGCTTTCCTTGACCTGTATCATATCTCCTACTTTTAACAGCATGGAAGGAATATTGGCTTTCTTACCGTTTAAGGTAAAATGACCATGATTCACTAATTGCCGGGCTTCTTTACGGGACGAAGCAAAGCCCATCCTATAAACGATATTGTCCAGGCGCCTTTCCAGCAGGATCAACAGGTTTTCACCGGTAATGCCAGTCTGGCGGTCAGCTTTCTTAAAATAATTATGGAATTGGGTCTCCAGTAAACCATACAATCTTTTGGCCTGTTGTTTTTCCCTCAGCTGCAGGCCGTATTCCGTTGCTTTTCCTCTGCGGCTTTGTCCATGTGCACCTGGTACATAAGGCTTTCTCTGTACAGAACATTTGTCAGAGTAACATCTGTCTCCTTTAAGGAACAGTTTTTGTCCTTCACGGCGGCACTGGCGACAAACTGCTTCAGTATATCTTCCCACTTACCACTACCTCCTAAACTCTTCTTCTTTTTGGCGGTCTGCAGCCATTATGCGGAATA
>CAZNPR010000101.1:0-4949 GCA_964574965.1 uncultured Syntrophomonas sp.
TCTTCCCGGTGATTGGCATGCATTCTGAGAATTTTGGTTATTCTCTCCCGCCTGGCCTTGCCGGGGTTGATAACATAGGCTCCGGTCTTCAGATTCCCGGAATAAATTCTGAAATAAGTCAGCTTGCCAACATAGGAGTCAACTGCTACTTTAAATGCCAGCGCACAAAAAGGTTCATTGATATCCGGATGCCTCTCCAGGATCTCTCCGGTTTGGGGATGAGCGCCTTTGACGGGCGGCATATCAAGCGGTGACGGCAGATAGTTGACCACTGCCTCCAAAAGCATTTGCACTCCTTTGTTCTTGAAGGATGAACCGCAAAGTACGGGTACCAATTGATTTGCAATCGTTGAAATTCTCAAAGAACGATTGATCTCTTCCTCGGAAATATCCAGACCTTCCAGATATTTCTCCAGTATATTATCATCAAATTCAGCCAGTTTTTCCAGCATCACATTTCGGTGCCGCTGTACGTCATTGGCTTCGTCATCAGTCAGATCCCTGATATTGTAGTGTTCGCCTTTATCGTCAGTATATACATAAGCTTTTCTGGCGATCAGATCGAGTACACCTGCAAAAGAATCCTCTTTCCCAATCGGTAATTGGATTGGAACTGTATTGGCTCCCAATTTGTTTTGGATCATCTTAACGGCGGCGAAAAAATCAGCGCCGATGCGATCCATTTTATTGACGTATGCAATACGTGGCACGTTATACCGGTCCGCCTGCCGCCATACTGTTTCTGACTGAGGCTGTACCCCGGCTACGGCACAAAAGATGCCGATCGCCCCATCAAGCACTCTAAGTGACCGTTCTACTTCAACTGTAAAGTCCACATGCCCTGGCGTATCGATAATATTAATAATAACATCGTTCCATTTACATGCAGTAGCCGCCGAGGTAATAGTTATACCTCTTTCCTGCTCCTGGCTCATCCAATCCATGGTGGCAGTACCTTTGTCGACTTCACCGATTTTGTGAACCCGGCCGGAATAGAATAAAATCCTTTCCGTGGTGGTGGTTTTGCCAGCATCAATATGAGCCATGATACCTATATTTCTGATGGCATCTAAACCTGAATTTGCGGCCATTTTTCTACTCCCTGTATTTTACCAGCGGTAGTGAGCAAATGCTTTATTGGCCTCGGCCATTTTATGCGTATCTTCTCTTTTCTTGACTGAACCGCCGGTACTGTTAAATGCATCAACTATTTCACCTGCTAAACGCTGCTCCATCGTCTTTTCGCCGCGTTTACGGGCATAAGTGACCAGCCATCTGATGGCCAGGGTTTGTCTTCTATCCGATCTTACTTCAACCGGTACCTGGTAGTTGGCCCCGCCAACACGCCTGGCTCTGACCTCCACGATGGGAGTTATGTTTTTCATCGCTTCTTCAAATACTTCCAGAGCATCTTTGCCCGCCTTTTTTTCAACGATTTCAAATGCTCCATAACAAATACTTTCAGCAATGCTCTTTTTGCCATCCCACATGATCTGATTGACCAGTTTGGTAAATATTTTGCTGTTATAAACGGGATCCGGCAAAACATCCCGCTTGGGTACAGGCCCTTTTCTAGGCATATTGCGCCTCCCTCCTATTTCTTCTTGGGTCTCTTGGTCCCATATTTGGATCTGCCCTGGTGACGATTTTGTACACCTGCTGCATCGAGCGTTCCCCTGATAATATGATATCTGACACCTGGCAAGTCCTTGACTCTGCCGCCCTTTATAAGAACTACGGAGTGCTCCTGAAGATTATGGCCAATACCAGGAATATATGCGGTCACCTCGATACCGTTGGTCAATCTGACCCTGGCAATTTTACGTAATGCTGAGTTAGGTTTTTTGGGGGTTGTAGTATATACTCTGGTACATACACCTCTTTTTTGCGGACAGCTTTTCAGCGCTGGTGCGGTTGATTTTTTAACGCCTTTTTCGCGTCCTTTTCTGACTAGTTGATTGATTGTCGGCATTCCTGCACCTCCTTCCCCGTCTAATCATTTAATAAAGCAACTGTAGCAGAACCTACTTCAATACCTACCGCCCTGCCTAGTACTTCCATATTTTCGACCATTTCAACCTCAATTTGCATTTGGCGGCATAATTGTTTAACAGGTTCGATCACATGCGGTTCTGCATCTTCAGCAATAAATACTTTCTTTATCTGATTTTTGTTCAGATGCTTAACAACCTGTCTGGTACCTATAACCATGGCTGCATTCTTCAATTCGCTAAGCGCCAAAAATTATAACCTCCTCCGGATAAATAAAATAACCGGCTTTGGGAGCTATTTGCCGCGACGCAATATATTGTAGCACCAAGTAAGTCCCAAAGTCAAATATTTTACATTTCCGACTGATTTCACTCCGTAACGGCGATTTCTTCTTTCGGCAATTCATATGATGTACCGCGGTACAATGAATATCCGGTGCCGGCTGGAATCAGCTTTCCAATGATCACGTTTTCTTTTAAGCCGATCAAGTTGTCTACTTTCCCTTTTATGGCAGCTTCGGTAAGAACTTTGGTCGTTTCCTGGAACGAGGCTGCGGAGAGGAAAGAATCCGTATTCAGCGATGCTTTGGTGATCCCCAGCAGCATCGGGGAACAGACTGCGGGCAGCCCGCCTTCTTCAATCATCTGGGCATTTTCTTCTTCGAAGCTGGCAATGTCGATAAAAGCACCCGGCAGCAATGAAGTATTCCCGGAATCCTCTATTCTAACGCGTTTCAACATCTGGCGGATCATGATCTCAATATGCTTGTCGCTGATGTCAACGCCCTGAGACCGATATACCTTCTGAACTTCCTGCAGCAAATATCTCTGCACATGCTGGAGGCCTTTCGTTTTCAATATATCATGGGGATTTAATGGCCCTTCCGTCAAAGCATCCCCGATCTCGATCTCATCGCCTTCGCGAACTTTCAGTCGGGATCCGTAGTTGACAATATAGGCGCCGAAAACTTCGCCGTTTTCTCCTAATACTTCTACCTCCCGGCGTCCTTTATTTTCACCGAAACGAGCTTTACCGTTGACTTCGGCAACAACCGCCTGTCCTTTTGGTTTTCTGACTTCAAACAATTCCTCGACCCTGGGTAAACCGATTGTAATATCATCTCCAGCGACACCACCGGTATGGAATGTACGCATGGTCAGCTGCGTTCCAGGTTCACCGATTGACTGTGCAGCTAATATACCTACTGCTTCGCCTATCTCCACGTCATAACCGGTTGCGAGGTTGCGCCCATAGCATTTTTTACATACCCCATGGCGTGTCTTGCAGGTTAAAACCGATCTGATCTTTACGCTGGTGATGCCAGCCTCTTCAATGGCAAAACCCTCTTCATCATCAATAAGCTGGTTTTCATCCACCAATAGTTCTCCTGTTTCCGGATGAAAGATGGCATCAACTGATATACGGCCAATGATCCTCTGGTTGAGCGGCTCAATCAACTGGGATCCCTCCGTAATTTTCGAGACCCAGATGCCTTCGGCTGATTCACAATCATCTTCCCGGACAATGACATCCTGGGATACATCCACCAGACGGCGGGTAAGATAGCCAGAGTCGGCAGTTCTTAAGGCTGTGTCAGCCAAACCTTTACGCGCTCCATGGGTGGAGATAAAGTATTCCAGTACTGTCAGGCCTTCACGGAAATTTGCTTTAATGGGCAGATCTATGATTTTACCGGATGGATCTGCCATGAGTCCACGCATGCCAGCTAACTGTCTGATTTGCTGGAAATTACCGCGGGCTCCGGAAATGGCCATCATATAAACCGGATTATCTTCCTGCAGTGTCTTCTTTAAAGCATCGGTCACGTCATCGGTGGCCTGGTTCCATATTTCGATGACCTGTGCATGTCTTTCGTCTTCCGTGATCATTCCCATCTGGAAATCATCATGGATGCTGTCAACGATTTTATCAGCTTCAGCCAATATCGCTGCTTTAGCCTCGGGTGTCTGGAAGTCAGTGACGCCCACGGTGATCCCGGCCTGGGTGCTGTATTTGAATCCCAGCATTTTAATACCGTCCAGCATTTCAGCTGTACGTGCATTTCCTTCCAGCCGGTAAGCTTCATAAACGATTACGCCTAATTTCTTTTTGTCGATCACCTCATTATAATAACCCAGGCTGTCAGGAATCATTTCATTCAGTATGAGCCTTCCCGCCGAGGTAGCAAACAAGCGGGGCTTATTCTCTTCCGTTTTGATCTTAGGATCGGGCACCAGCATTCTTACTCTGATCTTCTCATGCAGGCTGATTACTTTATGTTCATAAGCCATTTCTGCCTCTTCCGGTGTTGCAAAAGCCTTGCACAATTTTTCATCTTTTTCCCATTCTGCCTTGCTCATGTAACTTAAATAATATACGCCGATAACCATGTCCTGTGTAGGGGTGACCACCGGTTTTCCATCCTTGGGATTCAAAATATTGTTACTGGCCAGCATGAGTAACCGGCATTCTGCCTGGGCTTCCGCGGACAGCGGAACATGCACTGCCATCTGGTCACCATCGAAGTCAGCATTATATGCAGTACAAACCAGAGGATGCAGCTGCAGGGCCCTTCCTTCTACCAGAATCGGTTCAAAACTTTGGATCCCTAGTCTGTGAAGGGTAGGAGCACGATTTAACAGAACCGGATGTTCCTTGATGACATCTTCTAAAATGTCCCATACTTCTTCCCGACCTCTTTCAACCATTTTCTTGGCACTTTTTATGTTGGAGGCAATAGCCCGGTCTACCAGCTTCTTCATTACAAAAGGTTTAAATAACTCCAGGGCCATTTCCTTGGGTAAGCCGCACTGATGCATCTTCAGATTTGGTCCTACCACAATTACTGAACGTCCAGAGTAGTCAACCCTTTTTCCCAAAAGGTTCTGTCTGAACCGTCCTTGTTTTCCTTTTAACATATCACTCAAAGATTTGAGGGGCCGGTTGCCAGGTCCGGT
>CAZNPR010000102.1:0-2824 GCA_964574965.1 uncultured Syntrophomonas sp.
AAGGCGACCGGAAAGTTACGCGATTGAAGCGTACTCAAGTACGTTGATTGAGCGGCGCTTTCAGGTCAACGCCACACTTAGCCTTTTGACGCTCTGGATCTATGTTAATGGAGTAAACATAAAGATCGGAGCTTTCCCCTCTTTTACCTGCTCAGGTATATAATCAAAGTAGACCGGGTCTTCATTGGCCATCTTATCCAGGACGTGTTTGTATGTTCTTCTCTTCATCTCAGCCATGGTAGCTCTGGATTTATTGAAGGTTCTGGCATAAGCCACCGCTTCTTCTAGGGTCTTTTCAGCATTCTCACAGGCTTTTACAATAATATTGTATTTTTCCGCCTCAGCCGCTCCCAGTTTTTCTCCGGAAAAAAGCATCCGCTGAATAAGATGATACGGCATGATCCTTTTCATCCATTCCAGCATGGAAGGTGACAACTGGATCCCCAGATCGATTTCCGGGAAACAAATAAAACCGCGATCGGCTCTCATAAACCTGAAGTCACATGCACCGGCCAGCATAAACCCGTTACCGAAAGCATGCCCATTGATAGCTGCAATCGTAGGAATTGGAGCCATCAACATAGCAGTAAATACCTGTCCGTTTTGATATAACCATTTACTAAGGGTGGGCCAATCATCCTCGTTCATAGTTTTAAACATCCAATCCGTGTCCACACCTAAACAAAAATATTTCGGATCGCTGGAAGTAAGTACTAACGCTTTGATTTCACTGTCAGCCAGGATCTCTTCATAGGCATTCAGCATCGCTTCCGCCCACACAGGATTATGCCGGTTTTCAGCGTTATTCATGGTTAAAATAGCAACGGTTCCGTCTTTTCTCCATTCTACGATAGCCATATGTCCCTCCTTATTTCACACCCTTTTTTGCCTTGCCGTTCTTATTCACAGCGGCTGCCTGGTGTGTCGGCAGCCAGAACAAGCTTCCCCTGATTCATGTACAATGATCTGATTTCACATTCAGGCAGTTTCACCTCCCCTAAATATCCTTAGCTGCTTTCTATTCTTTATCCGGAAGTATCTCCATAACTTCCCGGGTCGCGTTCCTTGACCTTACCTGGATCATCCGGTTTTAGCCCCTACTTTAAGCGGGCTTCCCGGGACAGCTCAGCTGACTGATGGGCTGATTCTATAGCCACAGCCAGATTGCTTAACGTTTCGGTGGGATTATGGAAACCGTAACCATTGGTTACTGCCACAAAGTCGAGGTACCACTGGGCTTTGCGATGCAGCTTCATCGCCTCCTGCAGTTTCGCCTCATCTACACCTGCTTCACGGCTCAGCTTCAACTCATCGATGGCTTCGACCACAGCCCAACCGGCTGTATCCTGTGTGGTCTTAACCTGATTTTGAATAGTTTCGACCCTGCCTTTCAGCCACTCCGTACCATTACGATGGCAGGTCGTACAGCTCTCTTCAATATTATTCAGCGGGCTTTGCCATGTATGCGAACTGATTTTTTTATTGCCTATTTTTGTATAAGGCATATGACAGTCTGCACAGGACAAGCCGGCTGTCTGATGGGTACTGCCCATAAAAGTCTCATATTCAGCATGGCGCGGTTTGACTAAACCGGTGCCTGCGTCCGCATGCTTCCATTCCACGAACTGCTCTTCATCGTAATATGCCAGGATCTGCTCTGCCGTCGTTCCTTTATCCCAGGGAAAAACGATTTCTTTGCTGCCCGGTTCAAAATAATAGGTGACATGACACTGGGCGCATACCAGGCTGCGCATTTCCTGGTTCGTCAGCTTATCGATATCTTTCCCCTGGCGCTCCAGAGCTGCAATAAGCGCAGGACGTGTAAGTCTGAGTTCCATGGTCTGGGGATCATGACAGTCCAGACAGCCAATGGGTTCAGTCACTTCGCCGATGATCTCATCAAAGCTCATCAAATAATAATCGGCCCCGTATTTCTCCATCAACTCAGGTACCTGAGTGGATTTGCAGGTAATACAGGAAGCCCCGGCTTTTTTCCGTGCCGGATCGATGGCTTTCACATCTTCGATGGTGTATAAATGGGAACGCGGTTCATTATATTCTTTGGCAAAGCCAAATCCGGCATAGATCGTCTGCAAATATTCCTTACTCTCAAAGTGAGAAGGCTTGGCATCGTTTTCCAGATTGGTCTGATAACTATCCCAATGTACCGGATAAAACGCTGCCCACTTGGCAGAATCAGTTTCCCCCTGGGCAATTTCTCCTTGAGGGCCTACCGTGGTTAATTCATTGTTACGGTCAAAGAAGAACACACCTGCTGCGATACCAATAATGACTAAAGGCACTATGATCATCAGCAGTTTTTTTATCTTGTCCGGTGTCAAAAGTATCCCTCCTTTTGCTTATTTGGGGTGTACTATATTGCGGTGGCAGTGAAAACAGTAGCTGCCGCCGTTTTCCCGGGTATCGCCTACCTCCGACATAACATCACCATGGCAGCGTAAACAATTAGCCTGCAAAACATTTTTGCTCAGATCCGTGGTCTTGATCTCCAGGGGTACCGTATTGGTAACCACCCGATAAACATCCCTGGTTCCGGTGTAAGCAGCAAAGGCGCTGCCGGTAACCAAACCGTGAGGATCATGACAGTCACCGCAATTGGCCTCTGCAGCATGGGGCGAATGAAGATAGGTCTCTACCTGATAGTCCATGGCATGGCATCGACCGCAAAAACCTGATTCGGACAGTCCTAAAGCAGGGATCTTGGTCATCAGCATCATGCCAAAACCGATTACAGCTAAAACGAATAACCATTTAATAACTTTCATATCGATTGCATCATTCCCTTCACAGGCATATGCTGGTG
>CAZNPR010000102.1:2924-4868 GCA_964574965.1 uncultured Syntrophomonas sp.
TAAAGTCGGTTCTATAATAGACCGAGCAAAAAAGATTAAGATCAAGGCAACCAGGAAGCCCGCGTAAAATAAGGAACAGGGACACACCTCCTTAATGAGGAATGTCCCTGAGTATAACGTTGATTGAGCAGCGCTTTCGGGTTAACGCAGCACCCGAGGGCACTACAATGTATCGCAAGCGATACAATCAAGGAAGCCATTGGTCTTTTTTGACGCTCTGGTCAGGCAAGTCTCATGGTCAGGTCTATAAAGGAAGTCAGCAGAGGAGTATGATACTTGTCCTTGTGCCATATCAATCTGAATTCCCGCGAAATCGGGATCCCCTTTATTTCCACTCTGGACAGGCGTCCGCTGTCAATTTCCTCTTTTACCGCCAATTGAGATACGAAAGCAATACCGATATCCTCCATAACAGCTCTTTTGATGGCTTCGGTATTATTAAGCACGTGCCAGGGATGATAACTGACTTTATGCTTTTGCAAAACTTTTTCCACTACTTCCCGGGTCCCGCTGCCCAGTTCCCGCAGAATCAGAGGCTGCCCGGCAATTTCATCCGCATCGATGATATTTTTACCTTGTTTGATCCATTCATGCCGGGGAGAACATATCAGCCACAATTCATCATCTTTGACCTTTTGCACTTCTATTTCCGGTGAGTGGACCAGACCCTCCACAAATCCTATATCCAGACGGTTATCCAGCAGCATCTCTTCGATCACTGCAGTATTGTCAATGACAAACGTACTTTGGATATCATGATATTGCTGTTTAAACTGCCCTACCAGCATTGGCAGCAGATAGATTCCGATGGTAGTACTGGCTCCCAGGCGCAGCCGGCCGATCCTGTTGTTGGTGATCTCCAGCATATGCCCTTCGGCTTCTTCCACCAAAGAGAGGATCTTTTTACTGTAATTATATAAGAGTTCGCCGGCAAAGGTCAGATGCATTTTGCGGTTTAAACGGTCAAACAGCTTGAGCCCCAAACTTTCTTCCAGGTCAGAAATGGTCTGACTGACTGCCGGCTGTGTCAT
The DNA here is from genome assembly GCA_964574965.1 of uncultured Syntrophomonas sp. Classification (GTDB taxonomy): domain Bacteria; phylum Bacillota; class Syntrophomonadia; order Syntrophomonadales; family Syntrophomonadaceae; genus UBA1368. Next base: position 3,956 of record CAZNPR010000102.1, read on the forward strand.
ATACAGATGTCGGGCAGCTTCCGTTACATTGCCCAATTCTGCTACCAGGCTGAATAACTCCAGTTGTCTCAAATTCAAAAGCATTTCCCCCTTTGCCGCATCAAAAATAGTTTATCCGCCTTGTTTGGATTCCTGACCGGGTTGTTGCAACAGTTCGATCATATCCAGCACCAACTGTCTTTCTTCATTGGTGGATTTGTCGAGAAAATCTTTGACCTCATGGTATTGAACATCCAATGGGGCCCGAAAGGTATTCAGCCTTTCTATGATCCCCGCCAGTCCCTCTAATTCTTTATTGGTCCAGGCCGCGATAAGGTCAATTACCTGTCTGATTTCCGGTCTTTTTAAAGCAGTTTTCAAAGCCGTAGTTTGATTTTGTTCGCGATAATATTCATCTTCTATATCCAATACAAAATAAAAGCTGCTAATACCAAAAATATCAGCCAGGTTGTTGAGGGTTTTCAGGGAAGGCTGGGTACGGTCCGTTTCGATCTGGGTGATCATACTGTAGGAAACGCCCAGCATCTCTCCCAGCTCTTTCTGGGTGATCCCCATGGCTTCACGAAGACGACGGACTTTCTGTCCCATTGTTTCATCCAGGTCAGCAGGAAGCAAACTGCCAGTAGGTATGTCTAAAACCTGACTTAGTTTCTCCAGGGTTTTCAGGGAAGGTGTAGCCAGAGACCTTTCGATTTCACTCAAGTGAGCCGCTGATAATCCTGCCTGGCGGCCCAGTTCACTTATGCTCAGGCCTCTTTCCTCACGATAGAAACGCAGGCGCGATCCTACTGCAGATGTCGATGCTGTTCCATTGCGTTTGTAATACTTATTGATAGTCTTATTCTGCGGTTCCTCATCCAGAATTCTGGCGATCTGCAGTAATTCATCAGCCGACATCTCTTTACCGGATTCC
>CAZNPR010000103.1:0-4809 GCA_964574965.1 uncultured Syntrophomonas sp.
AAAAGAAGTATGTGAATGGAGGAATCTTGATGCACAAAAAACCAATCGTCTATCCCTATATACCTAACTCGGTTCCGGAAATCAAACAAGCCATGATGCAGGAAGTGGGCGTCACCGACCCCATGCAGCTTTATGAGGAGATCCCGGAACACTTGAAGTATAATCAGGAGCTGAAACTGCCGGAGCCAAAACTAGACGAATATTCCATACGGCGGCATACCGAGGAGCTTTTAAAAAAGAACAAAAACAGTGATGAATACCTGTATTTCCTGGGAGCAGGCTGCGCGCCGCACTTTGTGCCGGCGGTATGTGATGAGATCAATGGCCGGGGCGAATTTTTGACCGCTTATGTTGGTGAATCCATGGGTGACCACGGCAAATGGCAGGCTTTGTTCGAATATTGCAGTTTGATGGGCGAGCTGTGCGATATGGACGTTTTGAGTATCCCTATGTATGACGGCGGACAAGCCGCTTCCAGTTCACTGCGGATGGCCAATCGCATCAATGACCGTAAAAAAGTGCTGGTGCCAGCCAGTATGAATCCGGACATCTTTATGATCATCCAGAATTATCTCAGTTCGGTACCCCAGCCGGTGATCGAGATCGTGAAAATCGGCTTTGATGGCAATACCGGTTTGATGGATCTAAATGATCTGAAGAAAAACATGTCCACCGATGTGTGCGCAGTGTTCATTGAAAATCCATCTTTCCTGGGATTCATCGAGACCCAGGCGGGCGAGATCGGCAAACTGGCCCGGGAAGCGGGGGCTGAATTTGTGGTCTATACCGACCCGATTTCCCTGGGCGTCATGGAAGCACCGGCTAATTACGGTGCCACCATCACCTGCGGCGATTTTCATCCCCTGGGACTGCATATGGGGGCCGGAGGATGCCAGGGCGGATTTATCGCCACCCATGATGATATGAAATACGTTTCCGAATTCAAAGACTTGATGTTCGGTTTAACAGATACCCTGCAGGAAGGGGAGTGGGGCTTCGGGGAAGTACTGTTTGACCGTACTTCCTATGGCTCACGTGACAAGGGAAAAGAGTTTACCGGTACCAGTACCGGGCTCTGGGCCATCACCGCCGGCGTTTACCTTTCTTTGATGGGACCCAAGGGCATGCAGGAAGTTGGCACCACCATCATGCAGAATTCGCAATATGCCGCCAGGAAAATCGCCGAGGTTCCGGGAGTAAAAGTCCAGTTTAATTCCCCCTTCTTTAAAGAGTTCGTGGTGAATTTTGATATGAGCGGAAAATCCGTTTGCGATATCAATAAGCATCTGCAGCAGTTTAAAATTTTCGGCGGAAAAGATCTGTCAACGGAGTTTCCCCAGTTTGGGCAGAGTGCCTTGTTCTGCGTAACGGAGATCCATCAGCACAAGGATATCGATAAACTGGCCTATGCTCTGAAAAGCGCAGTTTCCTGTTAAAGCTGGTTTGTTTACTGATTTAGGAAAGGACTGAGATGTAATGGCAAGACAAAAAAAACTGCTTAGAGATAATTACCATCAGGCAAGATGGGACGAACCCATCATCTTTGAAATGAGCGTACCCGGTGAGCGAGGGGTACTGGTTCCCATGGCCTGTCAGGATGTGATCAGCCAGGTAGGGGACGGGATCTCTGCCATTCCGGAAGGATTACGGCGGAAGAAAGCCCCGGCCTTGCCGGAAGTAAACCAGATGCGGGTCAACCGCCACTTTTATCACCTCTCTCAGGAAACCCTGGGGACCGATGTGACTCTGGGGATCAGCGAAGGGACCTGTACCATGAAATACAGCCCCAAGGTGCAGGAGCACATGGCTGCCCGCCATCCAGGCATCGCCGGTGTACATCCTTATCAGGACTCGGAGACCATGCAGGGGATCCTGGAAATCTATTATCAGGTCGAACAGTTCTTAAAGGAGATCTCCGGCATGGACGCCTTCAGCTTGCAGCCTGGCGGCGGGGCTCACGGCGTATTTGCCAATGCCTCCATGATCAGGGCTTATCACCGTGCCCGGGGGGACAATAAGAGAACAGAAATCATCACCACCATGTTCTCCCATCCCTGTGATGCCGCCACGCCTAACACGGCGGGATTTAAAGTTATCACTCTGATGCCGGATGAAAACGGGTATCCCGACCTGGAAGCCATGAAAGCTGCGCTCTCCGAACGTACGGCCGGGATCATGATCACCAATCCGGAGGACACCGGTATCTACAATCCCCGTATCGAAGAATACGTAAATGCCGCCCATGCGGTAGGGGCTCTCTGTTCTTACGACCAGGCCAATGCCAATGGTATGATGGGCATCCACCGCGCCAAAGAGGCGGGTTTCGATATGGTGCATTTCAACCTGCACAAGACCTTTTCAGCCCCACATGGATGCATGGGACCGGCTACCGGAGCCATTGGGGTCAAAGAATTTTTAAAACCTTACCTCCCGGTGCCACGGGTGGAATTTGATGGGCAAAAGTACTGCTTGAATTCCAATTACCCGGAAAGCATCGGCAAAGTCAGGACCTACTTCGGCAATACCAATGTGGTATTGAAAACCTATATGTGGATCATGCAGCATGGCGCAGAAGGATTAAAAGAAGCAGCCATCTGTTCCGTTTTAAATAACCAGTACTTTATGAAGAAGATCGCCGAAATACCAGGTATCGTCATGTGGTATGCCAAGGGCAAACGCCGTCTGGAACAGGCCCGTTATTCCTGGGAAAAACTGAAAGAGGATACCGGAGTCGGGACCGACGATGTCAATAAACGGATCGTTGACTTTGGCATCGAACATTACTGGACCTCCCATCACCCCTGGGTGGTACCCGAACCCTTCACTTTAGAGCCCTGTGATTCCTATAACAAGGAAGACATGGACGAATACGTGGCCGTACTGCGGCGGATTTCTGACGAAGCTTACAAAGACGGCGAATTCGTCAAGAAGGCACCTTATAAAGCGGCATCCCACCGTCCTACCCATGAAGCTATCGACGATGCCGAACTGATTGCCGTCACCTGGCGGCAATATCTGAAGAAAAAAGGCAAGAAATAATCCTCCCGTCAGTTCCGCCCCTTGCCGGGCGGAGCTGGCACGACTAAAAACACGGAGAGAAGCGATGAAAAAATTAGGTGTGATCGTGAATCCTATCGCCGGTATGGGCGGGAAAGTTGGGCTTAAGGGCAGTGACGGACTGGAGATCCTGAAGAAAGCGAAAGAAATGGGAGCCAGTCCGGATTCTCCGCGCCGTACGGTGGAAGCCTTGAAAATCATTGCGCCTTTGAAAAATGACATCCAGGTGATCACTTACCCCGCAGAAATGGGTGAAGATGAATGCTGGGAGGCAGGATTTGAGCCAATCGTGATCGGCCGTATCAATAGCGGAGAAACCAGGCCCGATGATACCATGCAGGCTGCGAAGGAAATGGCTGAGCGCCAAGTGGATCTGATCCTGTTTGCCGGGGGGGACGGAACGGCCCGCAATATTTATGCGGCGGTCGGAACCAGTATCCCGGTCCTGGGGATCCCGGCCGGAGTCAAGATCCATTCTGCAGTCTATGCCATCAACCCCCGCAGTGCCGGGGAAGTGGCCAGCCTATTTCTTAAGAATCAAGTGGTCAACATCCGGGAAGCAGAAGTCATGGACATCGATGAGGATGCCTTCCGGGAAGGCCGGGTCAATGCCCGCCTGTACGGATACCTGAAGGTCCCGGTGGAACGCCGCATGCAAAGCGTCAAGTCCGGAGCCCGCTCCGAGAAAGCCGAGGTAGAAGGCATTGCGGCGGAAATCGTGGCCGGCATGCAGCCCGATGTGATGTATATCATCGGCCCCGGCACCACCACCCGCAGCATCATGGAACAGCTCAAGCTCCCAAATACTCTTTTAGGGGTGGATGTAGTAGTAAACCGTGAGCTGGTGGCGAGTGACGTGGGGGAAAAAGAACTGAAAAAGCTGGTGGATGAATTCCCCGGAGAAGCCAGGATCGTCGTCACGGCAATCGGCGGGCAGGGACATGTTTTTGGCCGCGGCAACCAGCAGATCAGTCCGGCGGTGATCAAAAAAGTCGGCAAGAACAACATTATCATCATTGCCAGCCGCGATAAACTGGTTTCCCTGCAGCCCCATCCGCTGCTGGTAGACACCGGTGATGCCGAACTGGACCAGGAATTGAGCGGGTATGTCCGGGTCATTACCGGCTGGGAAGACAGCATTATGTTTAAGATCAGCAATGATGCTGATTAACTATTTTTTTAAATAATTAAAAACAAGGAGGGATATATTTTGGCAAGAGGTTTGGAACTTTTCCAACAGAGTGCCGTCGGTTTTACCCGGCAGATCAGCCCTTATGACACCCTGGTCTATTCCACGGTCAATCCGGGGCTGATGTATGCACTGGTCTACCTGATGTGGGCGCCTTTCCTGTACCCCGGCGGTCATATGCCGCTGGCCATCATCACTGTATCACAAATGTTTGTCATTGCCGGCCTGTACTGGCTATTGTCGGTAGCCATGCCACGGCAGGGCGGTGAATATATCTATATCAGCCGCATTCTGCATCCGGCCCTGGGACTGGTATCCAGTTTTATGATATCTTTTACGGCCATATCCTGGACCGGCGTTTGTTCTGACTGGGCCTTAAAATACGCCCTGGTGGAATTCTTCGCTTCCATGGGGATCGTCAGCGGCAACCAGATGTGGCTTGACTGGGCAGCTTTTTTTAATACCCCTTATATAAGAGCCATTTTAGGAACCATCATGATCGCCATCATCTGGTATGTCTTTTATAAAGGCAGCCGGGCCATGATGAAAATGTCCTGGATGGC
>CAZNPR010000104.1:0-4780 GCA_964574965.1 uncultured Syntrophomonas sp.
AAAATATCACCACTTCGCTGCAAATTCGTAATACCTACTACAGACGGGCTGACCTGAGCTGCTACTGCACTGACTGTTCCGTCATTTACGATCCGATTTTTTTCCTCACTGACAATGGGTCTGTTATCCAGAACCGATTGGATCATATTAAATAATCCGGTTCCCAGAAAGAAGAACAGTAAAAAATACAGGACACCTTTCCATGTTTTATTCACAATATTCCTCCTTAGTCTAAGGTTGTAGCGATTGGTTAATTTATTTTCTTACTTGTCTCAATCATCTATACGACACAATTTATGCAATTAAAGGAAAAGAAAAAGAAGACTCTCGTCTTCTTGTATCCCTTATGGTTATATGGAAATCACAATCTATATCAGTTTAGCCCCTAAAGCATTGAACTTGTCCTTAATGTTTTCATAACCGCGGAATATATATCCGGCATTTTCAATGATTGTTTCGCCTTCAGCCGCCAGTCCGCCCAGAATTAAAGCAGCCCCTGCTCTTAAATCAGTAGCTTTTACTCGCGCACCGAAGAGTGAATTCACTCCATCGATCACTGCCGTATGTCCTTCGACTTTTATTCTAGCTCCCATTCGTTTAAATTCATCAACGATCTGAAAACGATTCTCAAACACATTTTCAACGATCATACTCGAACCACTGGCCAAAGAAAGAAAAGCCATCATTTGCGACTGCATGTCAGTCGGAAATCCTGGATATGGCAAAGTTTTTATATCAATAGGCAGTATTTGTTTCCCTGCTCTGACTAAAATACCCTGATCGGTTTCCTGCACAATGGCACCAGCTTCCTGCAGTTTAGCAATAACGGGATGCAAATGAGTCGGAATTACGTTTTGCACCAAAATCTCACCCCCGGATATAGCAGCGGCAATCATGTAAGTGCCAGCTTCGATCCTGTCCGGAATGATTGCATAGCGCCCTGGCTTTAATTCATTCACTCCTTCAATTTTGATTATGTCCGTACCGGCTCCCCGCACTTTTGCTCCCATAAAGTTGAGGAAGTTAGCCAGGTCAACGATTTCCGGTTCTTTGGCTGCGTTTTCAATAATTGATTGACCCGTTGTTTTTGCAGCCATCATCATAATGTTTTCCGTTGCACCAACACTGGGAAAATCCAGATATACTCTGGCACCATTGGCCTGTTTGACCCGGCCGTATATATAACCATGTTCCAATTCCAGATCTGCTCCCAAAGCTTGCAACCCTTTGATATGCAGGTCCATCGGCCGGGTACCAATATCACAGCCGCCAGGTAATGAAATGGTAGCTTCTCCCTGACGTCCGAGCATAGCACCTAAAAACAGGTTGGAGGCTCTCAGCAGCTTGGACAGCTCATAAGAAGTATGGTTTTGGACTCCGCCTTGCGGCGGACAGATCGATAGACTGCCGTCCTCTCTCCATTGCGTTTTTACTCCAATATCATTAAGAATACAAATCATTACTTCAACATCGTTGATCAGGGGAACATTATCCAATATGGTTTCCCCATCCGCCATGATACTGGCGGCCATTAAAACCAGTCCGGCATTTTTAGCCCCGCTGATCATTACTTGCCCTTGAAGGCTTTGGCCTCCCTCAATTACTAATGTATCACTCAAAATTTACACCTCTTAACTGCATTATTCTGCAGCGCCTCATATAATTCTTGTTCCCATTCTTCATAATCCACTGATAAGTTTTTGGTGATTGCTTGTCTAAGTGTATCGCCTGCTCCTAAATGATCCATAATGTCAAACAGGCTTGCTTCCCCGTTATTAGCAGCGATATATTCGATAATTTGCAGTGCTTGCCAGTAAGCCCTCAGACTATCCTCGCCGTCAAACTTTTTATTTAAATCATTCAATGAATAAATAAGTACTTCCTTCTCACTATCAAAGGGTTCATCAAACTCAAAACCGGTGATTTTCTTTTCAGCATATTGGGCTATGCCTTCTGTCCACCAACGATTATAGTTGCCTCTGGTTTGCTCGTCAACCATAAGATGTGCAAATTCATGGACCAGCGGACCTACTTGCAACATATCAGAATCATCCGTTAACGGTACTTGTTCCTGCCATAATTGTGGTGATATGATCCGAATTGAACCGGCCCAGTATACCCCTTCTGCCTTTTGGCTTTTATCCCAGCCAAAACTGTGTGCCAGGCTTATCGTATCAGGATATACTACCACCATTGTTTTGTTCCGGGGTTTACTGGCAAAGAAACCAGTAACTTTTTCATAGGCATATTCTGAAGCATTAGCCACCAGGTAAATATCATTATCATCTATTATAGTATACTTGATCACAAAATTATCTGTTTTCACCTGGTTGAAATCAGCTGTTTTCAGACCGATTTCCTGCCCCACCATAAAGCGCATAATAGCATTGCTGTTTTTACCGATGAGCACAGCAATAATGAATATCAGCAATACTGACAAAATAATCGTTTTAGATGCCGTTACATCTTTTATCCCCAACAATTTCACTCTCACCTCTCCCCCATTATACTATGGGGTGAAGCGAATCGGGGCAGGCAAATAAAGGGCTTTATTCCTTCAGGTAATCAATCGCGGCGATTCCTGCCAAAGCACCATCTCCCACCGCTGTAGCTACCTGTCGATAGGATTTGTCAATGATGTCCCCCGCAGCAAAAACACCCGGTCTTGATGTCCTCATATTCCCATCAGTAACTATGTAACCTTCTCTGGTTTCTACGAAGTCTCTGAACAATTTGTCATCAGGTACTAAGCCAATACTTATAAATATGCCGTCTACATTCAATACTTCCTGCTCCTGGGTGGGTACGTTTTTTAATAACAGTTGGGTAACAAACTCCTGGCCTTCAATTTTTTCCACCACCCGGTTTAATACCAAGGTAATGTTTTCATTCGTTCTCAGCTTGGTCATGGCGGTTTCATTCGCCCGGAATCCTTCACGCCGGTGGATCAGATAAACATGGGATGCAATATCAGCTAAATGTAATGCCTCTTTTACTGCTGCATCGCCGCCGCCGACAACTGCAACCGGTAAGTCCTGAAAAAAAGCTCCATCACAAGTAGCACAATATGATACCCCCCGGCCTAGAAAATCTTCTTCACCTTGAACTTCCAATTGCCGCCGCTTAGCACCGGTAGCAATAATCAGCGTTTTACTTATATATGTATTCTGATCTGCCGTAATTTTGATTCCTGCAGGGTCAACTGTCAAACTGTTTGCTTCTTCCATTTTTAGTTCTACGTCAAATCGTTCTGCTTGTTTACGGAAATTCTCCATGAGGTCATTACCGTCAATTCCAAATGGGAATCCAGGAAAATTATCTATCTTATCGGTCAAAGCAGCATTTCCTCCTATGCCAGCTGCCTCCAAAACCAATGTTTTAAGCCTGGCTCTTCCAGTATAAATGGCTGCCGTCAATCCCGCTGGCCCGCTGCCGATAATTATCACGTCGTACATTACAATGATCAACCCTTTCAGTACAAAATAAAGAAAGCCCTGACGGTCAAGTCAGGGCAGAACTTACACTTAACGCAAATAGCTCAAGGGATTTTTAAAACTGCCATTCACCAAAACTTCAAAATGAAGGTGAGGCCCGGTGCTATTACCTGTGGAACCCACTTTGCCAATTACGGTTCCTTTGGATACGCTTTCTCCGACAGATACATTGATCGCACTGCAATGGGCATAGCGGGTAACGATACCGTTTCCATGATTAATCACAATCATTTTGCCATAACCGCCCTGATAGCAAGCTTGGGTGACAGTACCGGAATCCGCAGCTTTTATGGCTGTTCCGCTGGCCGCACCTATATCCAGACCGGTATGGCCACCGCTTCTGCTTCCGTAATAGCTGGTAATCGGGCCATAAGCCGGCCAATCCAAGGCGCCGCTCCCCCCGCCACGGGATGCAACTTGTACTTTGGTTCCTTTGACAATGATTTTAGCCACAGCTTTTTTAAGAATGGTTTCTTCCTTTATATCCTGCTTATCAAGAACCCCGTTTACTTTTGTAGCAACATAATTGATCTTCTTTTCCCCATCTATGCCTGCCTGTTTGATCCTGACACTGCTGGTCGAATTCTTATCTATTTCTGTTTTGGTTTCATAAGGAATGGCTTCAACTTTCTCCCCTTCTACCTGGGCTACTACATTTATGTACGGTTTGCTTGTTACCAGGATAAGTTCCTGTCCCAGCTGCAAGTTTTCGTCTTTCAAATTATTGGTTCGCATTATGTCATCTACATACATATCATGTTTACGTGCGATCGACCACAAGTTGTCTCCTTCACACACAATATATTTTTCCGGCTTGTCTGTACCTATTTTAATAAGATTGTATGCTTCTTCATTGGTAAGAACCTTATTTACGGGAACTTCCTTTTCGATCAAATCAACGTTTTCCGCAAAAGAAACACGGAGTAATTTTTCTCCCTCATCCACAACACTATATTCATTTTTCAATTCATTTAGCAGTTGCTTTGCCAACTTCATATTATTCACATAGGCTACAGCTTTTCCTTCTACCTGTATTCCGACGCCTAAAGTAGCAAATTTAATTGACTTCTGTAGTTCTTTTTCTAACCGATCCTTTCCAATAACAGCCTTCTTATCAACCAGATTTCTTTCCCATCTAATCTCGCTGATCGCTTTGAGTTGGAGTTTTGATTCTTTTTCCTGCTGTTGGGTAACTTGTTCGATCGCGGGGGCGATATCACGGACATGATTTACAGCAAATTTTTCCTCCCCATCAATATAAACTGAATAAGCTGTTGTTTTCATGG
>CAZNPR010000105.1:0-4740 GCA_964574965.1 uncultured Syntrophomonas sp.
GGTTTGACTACGAGGTACCCTTCGAAGAGGCAGCCGAAATAGGAACCAGGAAAGTGATTGCCGACCACTCGACCATCGGGATCGTAATGACCACCGATGGCAGCATCAGCGATATCCCCAGAAGCAGCTATGTATTACCCGAAGAACGGGTGATCACTGAGCTGAAAGAGCTCAGAAAACCATTTATCATGCTGCTCAATTCCGTTCATCCTTATGATAAAGAAACCCTGGCACTATCCGATGAACTATCCGAAAAATATGGCGTCAGCGTCATCCCCATTGATGCAGCAAGAATTACTGAAGAACAGATTTTTGGCGTTTTAGAAGAAGTATTATATGAATTCCCGGTTCAGGAAGTCAACATCAAACTGCCCAAATGGGTCGATGAATTGGATGAAGAGTTCTGGCTGCGGGATAATCTGGAAACAGCTATCCGGGATATTTTAAGTGAGATTCATAAAGTACGTGATATCGATAAAGCCATTGAAAAACTATCTGAAGTAGAAAACATAAGCTATGTCAGCCTGGAAGAAATGAATCTGGGCACAGGGGAAGCGCTGATCGATGTGACTGTTCCGGAAGAGTTATTCTACGACTGCCTGTCTGATGTCAGCGGTTACAATGTAACCGGGAATCACGATATTATGAGGCTGATGAAAGATTTCAGCGCAGCTAAAAAAGAATTTGACAAGATCGCGTCAGCACTGGAAGAAGTGAAAGAAACCGGATATGGAGTCGTAACTCCCCAGTTAGATGAAATGCTGCTGGAAGAACCGGAAATGATCCGGCAAGGAAATCGTTTTGGGGTGAAATTAAAAGCCAAAGCGCCATCCCTGCATATTATCAGAGCCGATATCACTACTGAGATCACTCCTATCATCGGCACGGAGAGACAATGCGAAGAACTAGTCCGCTATATGCTGGATGAATTTGAAGAAAATCCTTCGAAAATCTGGGAATCCAATTTATTCGGCAAATCACTGCATGATCTGGTCAGAGAAGGGATCCAGAACAAACTGCACCGCATGCCGGAAAATGCCCAGCATAAACTACAGGATACCCTGCAAAGGATCGTTAATGAAGGCAGCGGTGGGCTGATCGTAATTATCATATAAAAAGAAAAAATATATTAAAAACAAAATATAAATTAATATTCAGGACCGGCTTGATAGCCGGTTCTTTAACTTTGTGCCGCTTTCGACTATAATAAATAAATCATTGAACAAATGATCATCGTTGGTATAGTCTTTAAAGTATAGACTTAAAAAGACTTATGCATTAAGATTGATGAATGCTAAAAGTCACGCAGGAGGGTAAGCATGATCAAAATAGCAATTCTGGGATGCGGTACAGTTGGTTCCGGTGTAATTAAGCTTTTGCAGCAGAATAGCGAGACCATCGCAATGCGTGCCGGCGAACCCATTCAGTTGAAATGGGTCATGGACATCGATAAAGATAAATGCAGGGCTTTAGGGATCGATGAATCACTGATAACCGATCGCTTTGAAGATATACGCAATGATGAAGAAGTAGACATTGTCGTAGAATTGATCGGCGGAATCGAACCGGCTATAACTTTCATTACCGATGCCATGAGCCAGGGCAAACATATTGTAACCGCCAACAAAGACCTCATTGCAGTAAAGGGCAAGGAAATATTTGCGGCTGCCGAAGCCAATCAGGTAGATTTCTATTTTGAAGCCAGCGTGGCTGGCGGTATTCCTATTATCGCTCCCCTGAAACAGTCGCTGGCGGGAAACCGTATCCAGCAAGTCATTGGCATATTAAATGGGACCACCAATTATATATTGACCAAGATGAGCCGGGAGGGACGGGACTTCAACGATGTATTAGCGGAAGCCCAGCAATTGGGATATGCTGAATCCGATCCGACGGCAGATGTTGAGGGACTGGATGCAGCTCGGAAAATCGCCATCCTCTCTTCCATTGCTTTTAACAGCAGGGTCACCTTGGATGATGTCTATGTTGAAGGGATTTCCAAGATCACTCCGGAAGATATCAAATACGCTGATGAATTAGGCTTTATTATAAAGTTATTAGCCATTGGACAGGAGCGGGACGGGAAGGTGCAAACCCGTGTGCATCCAGCATTTCTGCCCAAAAACCATCCCCTGGCAGCAGTGAATGATGTGTACAATGCCGTATTTATCAAGGGCGACGCGGTGGGTGAAATCATGCATTTCGGCCGCGGAGCGGGACAAATGCCTACTGCCAGTTCAGTGGTGGGGGACATTATTGAAGTCGTGCGCAATATCCACCAGCATACCAATGCACGCATCGGCTGTACATGCTATGAAGAGAAGCCGGCCTATAATATTGACTGCCTGGCAGCGCAGTTTTACATTCGCATGACGGTTACTGACCGGCCCGGTGTTTTAGCCGGTATTGCAGGCGTTTTCGGCGATCATAATGTCAGCCTGGCTTCGGTTCTGCAAAAAACCAGTCTGCAAAATATGGCAGAATTGATCCTGATCACACATGAGGTCAAAGAAAAGAACCTGAGGGATTCCCTGGTCGTTCTGCAGGAAATGCCTATCGTTGATAAAATAAACAATGTGATCCGGCTGGAAGGGGTATAAGAAAGATACAGGAGGAACCATGATCACTGTAAGAGTTCCGGCGACCAGTGCCAATCTGGGACCAGGATTTGATACACTGGGTCTGGCCCTTGACTTGTTTTTAACGGTGGAAGCTGTAAATGCCCCGGTAAGCAGCTGCCAGTTTTACGGTGAAGGACAGAACCAGCTTAATTCAACTGAAAATAGAAACCTTATTTTATTCGGCCTTAACCAGGTATTTCAGGAAGCAGGAGAATCCGCACCCACGCTGAAACTTACCGTCAACAATCAAATTCCCATTGGCAAAGGCCTGGGCAGCAGTGCAGCGGCAGTCATTGCCGGTTTATTTCTGGGCAACCACTTGCTGAACCAGTATTTTGAGCTTGAACGACTGATAAAAATGGCAGCTGACCAGGAAGGCCATGCTGATAATGCGGTTCCGGCAATCGTTGGCGGGCTGACTACGGTTCTGGAATATGAAGAGAAAATCTATTACCAGCAGATAAAAATGCCGGATAATATAACGATCATCGTCGCCGTCCCGGATTTTGAACTGCCCACCCATAAATCGCGCCAGGTATTACCGGAAACTTTGGCTTTAGCCCAGTCAGTCGCTAATGTTCAAAAGGCGTGTATGTTGTTAGCCGGTATATTTAACGGAGATTTCCGCTATATGGCTAGGGCAATGGACGATCAGATCTATCAACCTTCTCGAAAGCAATTCATACCGGGTTTCGATAAGGTGTTAAGCAACGCCGGAAAAGCAGGCGCGATTGGCGCCGCACTAAGCGGAGCCGGGCCTTCCATCATCGCTTTTGCAGAAGGCCGGCCGGAAATGATCGGCCGGAGCATGGCGGAAACCTTTGCAGAACATAACGTTTCCAGCCAGATCCTTTATCTAAAAACCAACCATACAGGAGTACAGATAGATTAGTTTTGGGGAGGAGTTTCATTGTCGCTTATAGTCGCCAAATTTGGAGGAAGTTCGGTAGCTACCATGGAAAGGATCAAAGCCATCGCCCAGCGCATCAAAAAAATGCAGTCTGAAGGCAATGATATCGCGGTGGTGGTTTCTGCCATGGGAGATACTACGGATGATCTGATCGAACTTGCCAAAGCTACCGGAAGTAAACTGAGCGGAAGAGAAATGGACATGCTGCTGGCAACCGGTGAACAGCAGTCAGCAGCCCTCTTGGCCTTGACCCTGAATAATTTAGGTTGTGATGCAATTTCCCTCACCGGTTGGCAGGCAGGGATCATCAGCGATTCCACATACCGAAAGGCTAAGATCAGTGATATCGATACCAATCGCATCAAAACCGAATTACAGAGCGGCAAAATCGTTATCATCGCCGGCTTCCAGGGCATTACTCCCGGCGGAGATATAACCACCCTGGGCAGGGGAGGATCGGACACAACGGCCGTTGCTATAGCGGCAGGACTTGGTGCAGAACGTTGTCAGATCTTTACTGATGTAGACGGGGTTTTTACTGCTGATCCCCGTATCGTAACCGATGCCCGCAAGCTCTCCTTCATATCCTATGAAGAAATGCTGGAAATGGCCATCTTAGGTGCGCTGGTCATGCATCCCCGGGCAGTGGAATGCGCCATGTTGAATAACATCGACGTTGAAGTATTAAGCAGCTTCAATAATAATCCCGGAACAATTATTACGGAGGTAGGCAATATGGAACAAGACAGAGTGGTAAGCGGAATCGCTCATGACTTAAATTGTGCTAAAATAGCTATTTTTGATGTACCGGATCAGCCCGGGATCGCTAAAACCCTTTTTAAAGCGCTGGCAGAAGGCGGCATAAATGTCGATATGGTCATTCAAAGCGCCATGCGCAACAATCATAACGATATTGCGTTTACCATCGGCAGAGATGAATTGACCAAGGCATTGCCTGTGGTAGAAGCATTGGTCAAAAAGATCGGTGCATCAGACTTTGCTTATGGCGACAGAGTAGCCAAAGTGTCCATCATCGGAGCGGGAATGCAGACCAATCCAGGCGTTGCGGCGGACATGTTTGAAGCCCTGGCAGATGAGGAAATCAACATCCATATGATCAGTACTTCCGAAATCAGAGTTTCCTGTATCATTGATGAAGAACAGACCAAAAAAGCGGTACTGGCCCTGCATAATAAGTTTAATTTAAAT
>CAZNPR010000106.1:0-4504 GCA_964574965.1 uncultured Syntrophomonas sp.
ACATCCTCCCTGGTCCGGTGCCCAAACATATCAAGATTCCGTTTACCGGTGATATAACCGTCAGTAAAGCCGCTGCGGGAAAAAACCGCCTGCAGATCAGTCAGGTCTGCGGCTTTGCCGGATACGGCTTCCCGGCATGCTGATACCGCCGCCGCAACATATTCCGGTCGTTTCATCCTGCCCTCGATCTTCAAGGAAGAAACACCCGCCTCCATCAATTCACCGATATGAGAAATATGGCTCATATCCTTTAAAGATAACGCATAGTCCCGCCCACCTGATTGGAAATCCAGTCTGCAGGGCTGAGCGCAAAGGCCCCGGTTGCCGCTTCTTTCTCCTAATATGGAGGAGAGATAGCACTGGCCGGATATGCTCATACAGAGTGCCCCATGGACAAAAGTTTCGATCTCGATTTTAGTACCGGAACATATTTTTCTGATTTCCTCGATGGTGAGTTCTCTGGCCAGGACCACCCTGGAAAAACCCAGTTCCTCAGCTGCCAAGACCCCTTCCAGGTTATGTATGACCATCTGGGTAGAAGCATGTACAGGCATGGAAGGACAATGACGCTGAAACAGTTCTGCCACCGCCAGGTCCTGAACGATCACTGCATCGATCCCAGACGCTGCCAGCATTTCGATTTCTTTATAAAGAAATTGCAGTTCATCATCCTTCACCAGGGTATTGACCGTAACATACACTCGCACGCCGCGGCCATGGCAATACTGGACTGCCTGTGACAGGGACTCTCTGTCAAAGTTCTCAGCATTTCTTCTGGCATTAAAGGTCCTGGTCCCTAAATAGACTGCATCGGCTCCGCTCCTGACAGCAGCGATAAGCTGTTCCTGCCCGCCCACCGGGGCCAGTATTTCAATCGTCATTATATTCACCCGCTAAAAGTATAGCATGAACGCTTTACTTTTTCGAAATTGGTCGTTTCCTATTGGCTGCTGAGGTCATCATGACTTTTCTCCTGCCGGGCTTACATCCGTTTCCGCTGCCAGCATCGGCGCATACATCATCACTGCATGGTTTTCAGTAATGATAACATCATCGATCTCTTGGCCATTCAAGTCATAAATCCGCCGGTTCATCTTATTATGACGCATATAGCCTCCCCACCACTCCTGGGTAATTATGTGTTCCTTTTCATAAACCTCGTAAGTATATAAAGGAGCCTGCTGAGAGCGCCATTCCCCATGCAGATATTCTTCATCCAGCCACAGAACCAGTTGGTAATCACAGTCTGTATCATTGGTGATTTGCAAATCTATATAATTGTAAACAACAGTGGCTCCGCTGCCAAAAGGCTGCGTCCTTTCAGCGTCCGGGAAAACATCGTAATTATGCCGCCAGCGTTCTTTTACTGTCAACGGAGTGTGCAAAGTCATCCAATAGATCAGATTGGATAACTGGCATAGCCCTCCGCCTACCCCCGGTTCAAATGTGCCATTACACAAAACCATTCCTGGCAGATATCCCTTCTTCCCAGTCGGTTTCCCCACTAAATACCAGAAGGAAAAGGTTTCGCCAGGTGCTAAAACCAGACCGTTGATTTTATCTGCTGCCAACTTCAGGTTATTGATTTTGTTATACTGCAGCCACATGTCCACATTCTTCAATCGTCGAATAAGAGGCGTTTTATGATCAGCGGCCAAATAAGGCAGACGAATATCGATATTCCTTTTATGCGCATAGCTTCGCGATTGTTTGATCCATAATAACCTTCGCTTGAAAGTGAAATAGTATTTTCCCAGGTAAAGGCGGATTTTAGAGCGGCTTTGAGGCCGCTTGGTCATATATGGTTTAAATTGCTGCTTATCCATAACGATCCACTCTTTTTCTTCTTGATCTATTTATTATACATTTTTCCTTTATACCTCTTGCAGTAACTCCAAAATACACCTGGCTTATTTTTGCTATTTATTATGCCCAAGGATAGAATCCTGGACATCAGCGGAATTTTCCACTTTCTAAATAAATCACCAAGCAGGACTATTGATGAATCATAAATGTCTGGTATGCTATAGAAAAATGAAGGAGCCATTCATGATCAGGAATTCTGTATTAGATAAATTCAAACAAGGCAAGAAAACCATTGGGACCTTTTCTCAAATGCAAAGTATGACTGCCATCGAATGTCTGGGCTATACCGGACTTGATTATGTAGTGATAGATATGGAACACAGCCCGGTCACCGAAGCAGAGGCCCATCAATGTATCATAGCCGCGAAGAGTGCAGGATTAGACGCCTTTGTGAGGGTCCATGAAGTCTCCAGAAGCCCGGTCCTGAAAATGTTGGACGCCGGAGCTCAGGCTGTGATCGTTCCCTGTGTGGAAACTATGGAACAGGTTCGGCACCTGGTGGAATATGCGAAATTTGCCCCCTTAGGTTCCCGCGGCTTCTGCCCCACCAGAGACGGCGGTTGGGGTTATGCAGAACATGCTGCCGGCAGTATCGATGAATATATGCAGATATGTAACCTGGAAACCCTTTTGATCCTGCAGTGCGAGACTTTAGGGTGCCTGGATCATATAGAAAAGATCACCAACATGGATGGAGTGGATGGTATCCTGATCGGGCCCTTTGACTTGTCCATCGCTCTGGGGAAACCCGCCAGGTTTGATGATCCAGAAGTTAAAGAAGCATTCCAGCGCATTCTCCAAGCATGCAAAGCCGCAGGTAAAATGTGCATGATCTTCGCCGGCAGCGCTGACGCCGCCAGGCAGTATTACGCCGAAGGCTTTGACAGTGTGGCAGTGGGACTGGATACCAGTATTTATATCAACGCTTATCGTGAAATGGTAAAGAGTAGTCTTGAATGATAACGAATTTATTAAAATCCAGATTCAAATGAAGGAGGACTCATATGAAGAAGCCTTTCGCTCCCCTATTGCTGCTTTTATTCTTCATATTGGCTGCTGTGTGGTTCATATCTGCAGGATTTGATGCTGGTGATACAAAAACAGCGGTCCTGGGAAATAGCTTAGCGGAAAATCCATCTGCCGATAAAATAAATGAAGGATCTGCTCCCGGGCAGCAAAATCCATCGAATTCAGATAATAGCGAGTCCAAACCTGATGACCTTACCTCAGTAACAGGAGAAGTTACTGAGCCGGATGCGGCTGGCGGAACGCAAACTCCTGCAGCCACGTTAAAGCCTGCTAATCTGCAGCCAGTTGCAGATTCTAAAGCAGTAGACCCCCCGGTAATAAATGAGTTGCCCGCTCCAGTCCAACCGCAGCCTGTTCCTTCAACCAGCGAAACGAATGCTATGGTTGCGGAGATGCTGGGATACATAAATGCTGCTCGAGGTGAAGCTGGATTAGATGCCTTGGCCCTGGATAATACGTTGTGTCAGGGCGCCTGCATAAAATCCAAGGATATGGGCTTAAACAACTATTTTTCGCATACTTCTCCTACCTATGGCACTGCTTTTGAAATGATGAAAAACCTGGGGATCAGCTATTGCACAGCCGCTGAAAATATTGCCCGTAACCGCAGTGTTAAAGCAGCTTTCGATGCTTTTATGAATTCCCCCGGTCACCGCGCCAATATTCTAAACAGCGATTTTAAAAAGGTCGGATTAGGATTCTGGCAGCAAGGCTCTGATCTATATGTGACCCAGTGGTTTACTGATTAAATAAGTGAAAGGAGCTTGCAATGAACGACAATGATTTAATATTTGACGGCAGCCATAACCTTGCCTTTGAAGATCTTTCCGGGTACATCGAAGAACCCGCTTTAAGCTGGTGGATCGATCTTAATTCTTTTCTGCAAAATAAATACAAAGCCACACCCAAGATGAGCTATAGTAAATGTTCCATGCAAAGAGGCTGGAATGTCAAATATCAAAAATCCGGCAAATCCCTCTGCACTCTCTATCCGGAAAAGGAAAGCTTCATTGTACTGATCGTCATTAAACTGGATCTGATTCCCATCATTGAAGCTCTGGGAAACGAATTTGAACCGACGGTTCTGGATGTAGTAAGATCGGCACGCCCCTTTAACGGCACCAAATGGCTCATGATAAAAGTGGAAAGCGAAGCAGTCCTGAAAAATGTTCGCGAACTGCTGGTTTTAAAACATGACTTACCCGTAAAACCATAAGTCATAACTTTTTCGTGAATCATAATTTATCTGGCATTGTGCAGCCTGTCTATTGCTTCTTCTTGACTACTCAGGAAAAGAACCTGGCTGCCTTTGTTGCTTTCGAAAATGAAATCCTTTAAGCTCTTGCTGTTGTAGATCGAAAAATCTCCAACGATGGCAATTTTCATTTGATAGTTTGAAAACTTTTGCAGGATCTCTCCGGCGATCCCTGTCTTCAAATCAAAAAAGCTTTTGGTAATCGATGATTCACTGATCAGTATTGTGTTGCAGTCATGCATGTGCATGATCGTTGCCAGCAAATCCAGGGCATCTTGCGGTTCATTGATCAAAATATCTGAGCTTTCTATAACAGCAATTTTTGAGTTTCCCTATTCATTGATTTTTACGTTC
>CAZNPR010000107.1:0-3303 GCA_964574965.1 uncultured Syntrophomonas sp.
CCTCACGCCTCACTCTCACGAAGTAACGCCATGTTTTGCTTATTTGGTAAGGATGGCGGTGCCGCCTGAATCGGTGAGGGGGAAGAATCCGAGGCCGTTTTCAGCGCAATATTGCCGGACCGCTTCTTTGGCCCCTTTGAAAGTATCCCGGTTATAATCATGGACAAACAGGTAGCCGCCTTTACTCAAGCGGGGGTAAAAATATTTCAGCCCTTCATAGATGGGATTATACAGATCGGCATCGATGGATACAAAACAATAGGGCTCTGCTTCCAGCCCGGCTGCAGTATCAGGAAAATAACCGGCTTTCACGATACAGTTGGCGGGATGTTTCATTTTGCTCATGACCTGATCGGCACTTCCGGCGGCGAATCTTTGATTCTCCCTGGTATGATGCCCCCGGGCATGATCTGTTTGCAGGTCTCTTTTATCAAAACCGGAAAAGGTATCGAATAAGTAGAGCTTTCGGTCTGGAAACGCCTGATTGATATATTGGGCAAAATCTCCGGTAAATACGCCCAGCTCAGCAGCAGCACCCGGAACACCGGCTTCATATATTTCCTGGGCGGCCAGTTCCAAAGCAGAGGTGCGGATATAGTCGTTTTTGATCAAAAACTCCAATGGGACCCGGCGTTCCCTGCCGAGACCGGTGATGTCACGCACGATGACTTTTTTCCTCTTCAGCAGTGCCGCTTCCAGTTGCTGCTTTAAAAACTTTTTCATAACTCTTCCCTCCGCGCTTTTTCCCTTTTCTTCCCTAGTTTACTTTTTCTCAGAAATATTGACAAGAACGAACGTTGATAGTTGAAAAGTTGAAAGGGGATAGGAACCAGGGACTAGGGGTGAGGCGTGAGGCGGAAGGCGCTGGTCCCATAACAGGAGTATATCCTTGTGTGGAGGAAAAGAGGTAAAGGCGAGGGTATACCCACCGAACCCTTCCCCGAACAAGCCTTCTGTCAGAGTCAGGTCTTTCTGAATGCAATTAACAGTAGACCGGGCTTTTCCGGAACACATTGATATGCTCCTGGCCGTTGGATATGAGGAGCGAGGCCGGTGCCCATTTGATATCGTGCATAGAACAGTTCAATAAATTAGATACTTATACAAGGCGGCTTCTGACGTAGTTTAATTAATATTCAGAATATACTAAAATTAAAATAGGGGTGATTTCATCATTAAAAAAAGGAGGGCTTTCTTTCAAGAGGAGACGGAGTGAGGTTTTTAATGCAAGACTGAATTAAAAGGAGGATATTATGCAGAAGAAGACATCGAACGTTAAAAGAATTGTAGCCATTGCATTAATAATGACCCTGATTTTTACCTTACTGGTATCCGGATGCTCCCCTAAAACATCAGAACAGGCAGGCGGTGGCAAAGGCAAAACCATGGACACAGATGTGGTCGTTGTCGGCTCTGGAGCCACCGGACTGACCGCTTCCATCCAGGCTAAACAGCTGGGACTCGACGTGATCCTCCTCGAGAAAAACGGAGTTACCGGCGGGACCACTACCATAGCGGAAGGTTATGGCGGTGTCAATACGGATTTCGCCAAAAAGACAGGTACTGAATATGATGTACTGGATGTTTTCTTTGCCATGGAGGAATTTCATCATTATGCCAATGATCAGGCAGTTGCCTTGTCGTATCTTGAAAACTCCGGGGAAAACGGGAACTGGCTGGAAGCCCAGGGCGTCAAATTTGAGGTGCTGGCTCCCAACGGGACCAACAAATTCAATACCTGGCATATCTACCAGGGAACCGGCAAGCAGTTCGCCCAGACGATGACTGACAAAGCCAAGGAATTAGGCGTGGAGATCATACTGAATGCGCCGGGTCAGGAACTGATCATGAAAGATGGCAAAGTGGCAGGGATCATGGCCAAACAAAGTGACGGTACGGTCCTGACCATCAATGCGCCGGTGGTGATCCTGGCTACCGGTGGATATGCAGGTAGTCCGGAGATGATCGCCAAGTATGCCAAAGTCGATCCGGCGACGATTGCTGATAAAGGTATGCCTGGCAGGACCGGAGACGGGATCAATATGGCATTAGCAGTAGGTGCATCCGACAAAAGGATAAAAGGTACGCTGATGAATTTTGGTGCGTCCATGAAGGTTTACTCTGTTTATGATCCGGTCAATTTGATGGGCTGGCTGCCGCTCTTAAAAGTCAATCAGCAAGGCAATCGTTTCATAGACGAAGCCACGATCTTAAGGGATTGGGGCACCAACGGAAATGCCCAGAAGCAGCAAGGATTCGCCTATCATATCGTGACCCAGAAGACCCTGGACAAATTTATTGCTGAAGGTTTTCCGGGATATTGGCCTGAAATCCCCGGATTGATGGACGAAATCAACAAGGGTCTGGAGAAGCAACCGGATTATGTATTTAAGGCCGATACCATCGAGGAATTAGCCGGCAAAATAAACATTGATAAAAACCAGCTCAAAGCCACCGTAGATCGTTATAACGGATTCTGCCAGACAGGTACCGATCTGGATTACCGGAAACCTGCCGAGTTTCTGTATCCGGTGGATGAAGGACCCTTCTATGCTTTCAAATTTGAAGTAGGGATCTTCGCCACCACCGACGGTCTGGAAGTAACGACCAAAGCACAGGTGCTGGATAAAGAAGGCAAGATTATTCCCGGTCTGTATGCCGGCGGCGGTGACGCAGGCGGACTTAGTTCCGAAACCTATGATGTTAATATCGTCCCCGGTTCCCAGCAGGGCTGGTCGGTCAACTCCGGGCGCATGGCAGCCAAAGACGCAGCCGATTATATCAAGAATATGAAATAACCATAAAGTGAAATACGCTTAAAAGGGGGACGGATCAGACCGTCCCCCTTTTTCGTTTACTTTATCATCTGTTCAGCCTTTTCCAGCACTTGCTTGAACGAGTCTGAGGCGAGGATCTCCCCGATGGATTGGGGGGGCTGAGGGAAATCGGGCTGTTCATTGGGTTTCAAACCATACCATCTGACATCATGCCAGCGGCCAAATTTAAATCCGGTCTTTTTAAAGATGCCGACGGTCTCGAAGCCGAAGGACTCATGGATCCCTTCGCTTTTCTGATTGGGCATGGTGACCAGAGCATAGACATTATAAAACCCCTGCATTTTTAGCAATGCAAACAATGCAGTATACAGTGCCTGGCCGATTTTTTGCCGGTGATACTGCGGATCGACATATACCGAACAGGTCACGGACCAATCATAAGCGTCGCGTTCGTTGAAAGCGGCCGCGTAAGCGTACCCGATGATCTGACCTTCTGTTTCACATACCAGCCAGGGATATTTTTGCA
>CAZNPR010000107.1:3403-4468 GCA_964574965.1 uncultured Syntrophomonas sp.
GAAAAAGGGAAGGGGGCAGCTAATAGGCTACCCCCTGAACGGAGAAGGTTGGTTTGAAGAAAAGGAATTTGGGCTGGACGCTGATCTTTACAGTATCCCTGGTTTTCAAGTTCTTATCGATATAAATTTTGATATCCTGGTATTCATATTCATGATAAGCAGAGAGATTTTCCCTCTTGCTGTTTGCCACCCCTGACCAGAGGCTTTTCACTGCACCTTTTCAGGAGTAGCAGATTTCTCCTTTGATAAAAAATGCGCCGGTGCTTTCTTTAATGGCTTTTAAGGTTGCTTCATCAAGAATAAATTTCATTGCTATAAACACCTCCTAAATACCCTTGAGGGGTATATAGGTATTATAGAATAGAAACGAAAAATATGCAATACGGGAAAAACATTGGAAGCTGAACCATAAGGAGGAATTATCTGTTCGCAGAAGAACTTAGATATATTACGAGTAAGGCGGATGATGCCAGTGAATAATTTTCGCAAGTTCTTATTGATCGGATACATAGTGGCAGCCCTTTTAATAGTCAATGCAGTAATGGCGAAAGAACCGTATCAGGGCCACATTCCTGATCCGGTACAGACGGATCTTGCTCAGTATATGACAGTGACCGTCCCCGGCGAAGAAGGAGACGTGGAACTTGACTTGATGGCTGAATATGTAGTTGAAGGGGTCGTGAAAGGGACCAAAAAGTATGGTGACTATCCATCCCAGGTTGCTAAATATGATTTTGCTTTGGCCTGGGGGGATCTGAATAAGAGCGAGATCGATGAATATATCAAGTACTCCCAGAGCGGGCGATGGTGCCATTACCAATTTTCTCCCGAATGTCCCGTAGATCAGGAATACATTTCCATTCACTCTGCCAATGTACATTTGATCCATCAGGACCAGGAGGTACTGCGTCAAATCAAAAAAGTAAGGAAAAATGATCATGTACAGCTGGAAGGATATCTGGTCGAAGTCCATTTTAAGGACGGCCCCTGGAAATCCAGCCTCACCAGGACCGACACCGGCAACGGCGCCTGCGAGATCATGTATGTGACCAGGGTGATGGTCAA
>CAZNPR010000108.1:0-1503 GCA_964574965.1 uncultured Syntrophomonas sp.
CCTTCTGACTGATCTTCTCCGCCAAATAAAAATGCCCAGGCCTTTTGTTCATAAGCAAGTCCAGTTGCCAAATCAGTCGTATCACTTAACAGCATACACTTTTTGGCGGCCGCCATAGCGACTTTACTTTTCCGCCCGAGAGATTTGGCATATTTATTGGCTGTTGCCAATAATTCATCCGGCGGAACCACTTTCGTTACCAACCCAATCTTAAATGCGGTCTGAGCATCGATCATTTCGCCGGTAAGAATAAGGTGTCTGGCCCATCCGGACCCTACCACTCTACCCAGACGCTGCGTACCTCCTCCACCGGGAATAATCGCCAGATTGATCTCCGGCTGTCCGAATACAGCATTCTCAGCAGCAAGCCTGATATCGCAAGCCAGTGCCATTTCACAGCCTCCACCCAAAGCCAAGCCTCCGATGGCTGCTATGTAAGGTTTGGGTGAATTGGCCATACTGTCCATCATACGATGACATTTACCAATAAATTCTTCTGCTTCCAGCGGTCCCACTTCAGACATATACTTGATGTCTCCGCCGGCAGCAAAAATGTTGGGTCCGCCAGTCATAATTACAGCGGTTACCGCATCGTCATTATTGGCATCGTTGACTGCTATGGTCAGCTCATCAATCACCTGTTGGTTCGTAGAATTCATTTCTTTCGGACGGTTAAATGTAACCGTTGCGACACCGTCATCACCTTTTTCGTAAATTATCGTCTTGAAATCCATTTCGTTCTCCCCCCATTTTATAAATTAATATCATTATAAGAGTTATGATTTTAATATACAAGTTATGCCAATTCCATGATGTTGCCATTATTCCAGCACTGATATATAGTAATTACAGAATGGAAAGTTTACTGATCCTTCTCAGTCTAATACTGACTACTTAAATAAGGAGGTATTGAATTTGCTCGACCAGGATAAAAAACAACTGCTTGATCATGCTAAAACGATTGCGGTCGTAGGTTTATCTGATGATCCCAACCGTCCCAGTAACAGAATCGCCAGATATTTACAAAATGAAGGTTTTCAAGTCATTCCTGTAAACCCCTCACTGGAAAAAGTGCTGGGGGAAAAGTCCTATCCCGATTTAAAATCCGTTCCCGTTCCAATTGATATTGTGGATATCTTTCGCCGCAGTGAAGAAGTTCATAAGATCGTATATGAAGCCCGCGAGTTAAATATTCCTGCAGTATGGATCCAGGTAGGAATTGAATGCAATGACGATACCATTGAAATGGCCAAAACCAATAATATGAAACTGGTTAGAGACTGCTGTATAATGGTAGAGCATCGCAGGTTAATAAGTTAGTTTGAGAAATTCTCAGTGAGACGGGAGGGTTTAGTTTTATGGGCTCATACAAATGCGAATCTTGTGCCTGGAGGAAAAAAGCCGAAGCCGATCCCCGCAAATTTTCCAGCCGGCTCTGGTATTGGCATACAAAATTTTGCCCGGGCTGGAAAGCCTATCAGAAGAGCTTAAAGAATAATGATC
>CAZNPR010000108.1:1603-4295 GCA_964574965.1 uncultured Syntrophomonas sp.
TTGGTGAAATGAAAAAATGACTTTAAGGATGAAATTGAAGGAAGCGGTTGAATCGGTTTACCATCAATTATGCTTGAAGGATTATCAAAAAGCAGGGCGTGGCTCAATTTTTCCCCGCCTATCTTTTTGATTTCTCTGGCAGCGCTTAATAATTGAGGCGTTCTGTTATGGTTTGAATGTGCATCGGAAGCAATTACATGTCCCCAGCCCTGACGGAGGAAATACAGTGCCGTCTTTTTTACCTTCTGTCCAAAAATCCCCACAATACTGCCGGTCGTTATCTGACATATGTTCCCCCGACTAGTGAGTTCACTTAAAAGTTTTGGATTACTGATGAATCCATTATTTCTCTCCGGGTGTGCAATAACAGGTATGAGCCCTTGCATCTGCAGTTCATATAAAGTTTGCTCTGTATATGGCGGCACCTGGCCAGCTGGTAATTCCACCAACAAGTACTGGCTGTTATTTAAAGTCTGTAATTCTCCTGCTGCAGCCCTGGCTGGCAGATCAGGTTCAAGATAGTATTCTGCACCTGGATATATCTTTAAAGTCATACTCTTCTCTGCCAGAAGCATATTTAATTGTGCAACCGCCGTTTTTATTTCATCGCACGTATGCTCTGAAAGAGTGTGGATTATATGCGGGGTCGCAATGATATGGTGTATTTTATTCGCAACTGCCATTTCAGCCATTTTTATTGACATTTCAATATCAGCAGCTCCATCATCAAAACCGGGCAATATATGTACATGGATATCAATCATTGATTATCCTCCACTCTACAGGTAAACAAATCATTAACATAAAACATTTAAGGTGTGAAGCCGTATTTTCCGGCCAGGCTGCGCAGAGTCTCTATTTCTTCTTCATTCAGATTAGAAGACAGAATTTTTCGAGCCCTGGTTATATCTTCATCAGTATACGTTCCAAGCGTGATCAGGTCATAGAAATAGGTGATGTCATCTACACTTAAACGTTTGATAAGGATTAGGGCTACTTTTATCTTATCTTTGCGTTCGATGGGTTTACTGAGTTTGCTCTGAACAATGGCTTCGATACTGTCATCAAAAACCAGGTTTGATGCAGAAGGCTCGGTACTGCCAGGCATTATTGCTGTTTTTCCTTCTGTTTGGCTTTCCTGGTTGTGATTTGATGGATCAGCAGTGTGATTTGGTTTTGAGGTTTCATCCACAGCGTTCTGTTCAGCTAGAAAAACTCCTAGCCCCCTTGAATTTTCCAGCATTTTATCTACTTTATTATTTATAAATACACTACCGCTGATAAAGAGTATTAGCACCATTCCAATTGCAATAAATATTTTTTCTGTCGCTTTCATAATCGTGCCTTTCCCGAAGATTTAATTAATTTTACCATATAAGTAAAATGTTTATGAGAAGTTTACGCGGCAATATGTAACTGGTCAATGTTAAACCGATAAAGTCAAGAAAGTCCGCCATTTAAGCGGACTTAATAAATAAAAGTTTAGGCAATTTAAATAAAGCTTATTGCATGGTTTGAACTGGCATATACGTTTGAACTTCATCGATTGCAGACACACGTATATTATTTGACTGCACGTTAAGTTTCATATAATTCGATATCAATTCTGAAACGCCTTCAAAATCCTCATAAAAAATAACGATCAAATCTCCCGGCAAAGCTGCATTGATCGCAGTCTCCAATGCATCAATCTCAGATAAAATAACTTCAACATTTTCTTTTTCCGCTCCTCCGCTTAATGCCCCATGGTATAAAATACTGGCAGTCACTCCTTGTGCACGTCCTCTCAGATCTTTGTCTTCTTTTATATAGATGCTGGGAAATGCCTGCCCGCAAATTTTACCTACTTCAAATATTGATTCGTTTATCCTGTCACCAGGCATTCCAATAACGCCCACTAATCTTTCATGTTCCATTGTTTTCGCAAATTGGATCACGGAATCATATCCGCTAAGATTATGCCCGTAATCCATCAGTACCTTAAAGCCGCCCATATTAAATAAGTTAAGCCTGCCGGCATTGAAATACATATCCGGCATAAAAGATCGTAAGCCGATCCTGATAACATTATGATCAATATTTAAAGCCACCAAGCCTGCAATCACAGCTAACGAATTCTCAATATTGAAGACTGCGTTTCCTCCGAAAGTAATTGGGATCTGATCAACTTCCAATAAAATTTTCCGAGCATTATTTTCATAGATAAAAATTCCCTGGTTTTCACAGACGACAGCCGTTTTGCTATCATTAATATGGTTTGCCAGCAGCGGATTGCGCCTGTCCTGAGAAAATAAGACCAAATTACACTTTACTCTTCCCATAATCATCTCGGTCATCTTATCGTCAGCATTCAGAACAGCATAACCATCCGGTTTCAACGCCTCAATGACTAATGATTTTACAAAAGCCAGATCCTCCAACGTATTGATACCATCCAAGCCTAAATGATCGTCACTGATATTGGTAATAATACCGACATCCGCCAGATCATACCCTAAGCCTTTACGGATCATTCCCCCTCTGGCAGTTTCCAGTACAGCTATTTCAACATCCGGATTATACAGGACGGATCTTGCACTTAAGGGACCGGTATTATCCCCGCAGGCAATGCAATCCTTACCGATAAAAGTGCCGCTGGAACATGTCATTCCCACTTTTTTCCCGGTCAGGGATAATATATGCTGCATCATTC
>CAZNPR010000109.1:0-4229 GCA_964574965.1 uncultured Syntrophomonas sp.
CCATGTAATCCGTCAGCGCAATAATAGATTGTTCATCTTTCTTCCGTACTGATGTCAACCAGTGACGCTGCAGCAAAAAATCCAATGCTTTCCACTCCTTTACCATCAGCCTGTCATTGAGCCGGTCGTTGGTATTGATCTTATCTTATCCTAAAAGATTAATGATCGGCTATTCTTCTTCCTTCTTTGCTTGGTGAAAAAAACGAACGGACCTCTCAAAACAGCAGATTTCTCCCCTCAATTTACCATCTGGTATGGATTTGAAGTTATTTTGCGGCATTCTTTTAAAACCTGCAGGCGATGCTGGTTCAAAACAAGTCGGACAAGTTCATGCCTATTTATCGGCTTTGCGCCTTACCTTAACAATAAAATATAATTGTGACAAACATTTACATACTAGGGAAGGAGGCGAATAAGTGCGTAAACATATGAAAAGTACAATTATTCTTTTGACCTTACTTATGTTTTTCACCATAATCCCATCTCAGTATGCACAGGCCGCCTATCTGGGCGATCGGGTTCTTAAGCAATCCATGCAGGGTTATGATGTCAAGCAGCTTCAGCAGGACCTGACCTGGTTAGGGTATGATACCGGCGGTACCGAAGGAATATTCGGACCCAGAACCTTAAGTGCCGTAAAACAGTTCCAATCCCAAAATGGATTGACCGTAGATGGAATCGTGGGGAAACAAACTGCCGCTGTAGTCATTCGGCAGGTCAGCGATCAGGTCGCACCAACAACCCCCGGTGACAATCCATCGAGGGGATTTCTCACCGATGCCCGCCAGGATCTGGTGGTTCTGGCCCGCCTCATATACGGGGAAGCCAGAGGTGAATGCTATGCCGGTAAAGTAGCCGTGGCAGCCGTGGCGCTGAACCGGCTGAATTCAAAAATCTTCGGTTCCACTATCCAGGAGGTAATTTTTCAGCCACACGCCTTTACGGCAGTCAGTGACGGCCAGTTCTATCTGCAGCCAGATACTTCGGCTTTTAACGCAGCCAAAGATGCTTTAAACGGATGGGACCCCACCGGCGGTGCTCTTTATTATTGGAATCCGGTCACTGCCACCAACAAATGGATCTGGAGCCGACCGATCATTACCACCATTGGACGCCACGTATTCGCAATGTAAATTTTTGAAAAAAGCTGGGATTTTTCCGGAACCGGTCAAAAAGATTAAAGACACGTCAGAGCGAGTAAAAAAGGTCAAGGGCTAGGCAATCTGAAAAGGGCGCGATTGAGGCGTAAAATAAAGAACAGGGACACACCTCCTTAATGAGGAATGTCCCTGAGTATAACGCTGATTGAGCGGCACTTTCGGATTAACGCCGCCATTGGCCTTTTTTGCCGCTCTGAATTTCGTTGCTAACCACCCATAAATATGGCACGATAATACTGTTGAACCCTGTTTCAGCCAGGAGGATCAGTATCCATGAAAATCTCACAAGAAAATCAACATATGGGCGTTTTATTTGCTTCCATTTTTTTGGTGGGGATCGGTTTCAGTATCATCATGCCGGTTTTGCCTTATTACGCAGAGTCTATGGGCGCCAGTGCCTTACAATTAGGCTTGCTGATGACCGTATATGCCATCTGCCAGTTTATATTCGCTCCGATATGGGGGGCTTACTCTGACCGGGTTGGCCGCAGGCCGCTATTATTAACGGGCATAATCGGTTTTGCCTTTACCTTTATCCTGTTTGGCTTTTCCACTCAATTATGGATGTTATTCTTATTTCGTATCATCGGCGGTTCCTTATCATGCGCTACCATGCCGACTGCCATGGCCTACGTTGCCGATTCCACCAGTCCTGAAAAAAGAGGGCACGCCATGGGGATGATCGGAGCTGCCATGGGGATGGGTATGATTTTTGGCCCAGCCATCGGCGGTCTTTTATCCGGAATATCGCTGAGCTTTCCTTTCGTCTTTGCCGGTTTA
Organism: uncultured Syntrophomonas sp.; assembly: GCA_964574965.1. Lineage (GTDB taxonomy): Bacteria > Bacillota > Syntrophomonadia > Syntrophomonadales > Syntrophomonadaceae > UBA1368. The sequence goes on from CAZNPR010000109.1 coordinate 1,941, forward strand.
TTAGCGCTGCTGAATGCTGCAGCAGTCTGGCAGCTTTTGCCTGAATCTCTGCCTGCCGAAAAGCGGAGCGATCAAAAGAAAAAAATCCAGCATACCTCTCTGCTGGAAGGATTAAAAAGTCCTTTTGTGATCTTGTTTTTGGTGATGATGCTGGCCAGTACCGGTGAAGCCATTCACCAGGGGACCTTTGCTCTCTTTACGGAGATGAAACTGGGTTTTACCGCCCGTGACATCGGATGGGCTTTTATGACTGCAGGAGTGGTTTCGGCATTGGTACAGGGGATGCTGACCGGGAAAATGATCAATCGGCTGGGCGAGGAAAAAACTGCCTCCATCGGCATAACCTTGTTAGGACTGAGCCTGGCTCTCTTTATTTTTACTTTTAATATCCCCAGTTCTATCGCTTTTATGGCCGTCTTTGCAGCAGGCACAGGCCTGATACGCCCTTCCATGTCTGCCGCAGTCTCCAAAAGGACGCAGGGCTCACAAGGTTCGGCCATGGGGATCCTGCAAGGTTATGACAGCCTGGGGCGTGCGATCGGACCAGCCTTAGGCGGTTTCATGCTTGACCAGGCATTGAATTTGAATTACTATACGGGGGTGATCATCACTTTGCTGGCACTGGCAGTGCTGCTATACGGGTCACGCATAAAGACAGCTATTGATGCAAATAACAGGGAAACCATGGGAGATTAATGAACATGGAGATCATGTTTCTTTTTACCACCGCTTTTATCGTTGGCTTTTCCGGGGCTATGATGCCAGGGCCTTTACTGACCGCTGATATCATATCCAGTGCTGAGCGGGGTTTTTGGGCCGGACCGCTGCTGGTTTTAGGCCATGGCTTGCTGGAACTGGCCCTGATCATTGCTCTTTTAGCCGGCGCAGCCAGCTTTCTGGTCCAACCGGCGGTCTCAACTGTCATCGCACTGGCCGGCGGCCTTTTTTTGATCTACTTCGGTTTTACCATGATCCGTGATGTTTTGAGCGGCAAACTGCAGCATTTTGACAACCAGGCGGCCATGACCATCGAACGTCCTGGGACGATGCATCCTCTCCTGTCAGGAATCATTATTTCCGCATCCAACCCTTACTGGATCATCTGGTGGGTAACCATTGGACTCGGCTATTTGACGATGGCATTAAAAAGCGGCGCCTTAGGGATCACCTCTTTTTTCTCCGGCCATCTCCTGGCTGATTTTCTCTGGTACGCCGCCATAGCTTATGTAGTCAGCAAAGGAGCAGGGTTTTTATCTCCCCGGATCTATCAGGGGATATTAACGATTTGCGGAGTTTTTATGCTGGTTTTAGGAGGATATTTTTTGTATTCCGGATTCATAGGACTCCCCTTAATGAATACATTATAACCCCTTCACCTTTCTTGACACGTTGGGAACAGGACGTTATTCTTAAAACTATCTTATGTAGGGAGCTGGTGATATTTCATGCGGAAACAAAAAAGAATTGCCGCCATTCATGACATATCCTGTTTCGGCAAATGCTCTTTAACAGTTGCTCTGCCGATCATTTCTGCAGCGGGAATCGAAGTCAGTTCCATCCCCACTGCCGTACTTTCCACCCATACCGGGGGTATTTCCGGCTGGACTTACCGGGACTTGACCGAGGATATCCTGCCCATCATCGATCACTGGCAGTCACTGGATCTGGAATTTGATGCTTTATATACAGGGTTCCTGGGTTCTTTTGAGCAGATCGATATCGTTGCCGAAATATTTGACCGCCTTAAAACCCCTGACAATATGATCGTGGTAGATCCGGTCATGGCAGATAACGGCCAATTATACAAGGTATTCCCCCCCAACTTCCCCGAGGGTATGAGAAAACTCTGCACCAAGGCCGATGTGATCGTTCCTAATATTACGGAGACTGTTTTGATGCTGGGTGAGCCATACCATGAAGGGCCATATACTACAGCTTATATAGAAGGTTTGCTGAAAAAACTGGCTGGATTGGGTGCCGGAAAAGTTGTGCTGACCGGGGTATACTTTGATCATCACCGGCTGGGGGCTGCATCCTATGACAGCAAAACCGGTGAAATCAGCTATGCCTTTGCAGATTGGATCGAAGGGTATTTTCATGGTACCGGCGATGTCTTTGCCAGTGCCCTTACTGCAGCCTTGTTAAACGATATCAATATTGCCCGGGCTGCTGAAATTGCAGTTGACTTTACGGTAGGCAGCATCGCCCGCACCAAGGCAGCTGGGACGGATATCCGTTTTGGGGTCAATTTCGAGCAGGGGCTCCCTCAACTGATACAGCAGTTGGGAA
>CAZNPR010000110.1:0-1856 GCA_964574965.1 uncultured Syntrophomonas sp.
TCAGTTTGGCGATCAGGGCCATATTTACATGCCGGGTCCCTTCCAGTTTCGGATAACCTCTGAGCTCAACCACTGCCTGCTCGAAATACATATCCTTTTCAAAACCTTTGGCAGCGATGATGTCCCACAGCAGTTCATGGACAACTTCTCCCTGAATGGCTACTTTCATTTTCATGATCGGGTTATAAAGCAGATATCGCTTGTCATTTCCAGTGGCCACCCGCATGTAATCAGTGGCCCGGAGTCCAAAGAGTTTCATGGCGATCAGCCGCAGCCAGGAATCGATGAAAAGCCTTTTTACATGAGCGAAATCGGTGACCGGTTTGCCGTAAAGGTTACGATGGTATGCATGATTTAAAGCTTCATAGAAGGAATGGGTGACGATCCCGGTAGCGCCGGAACCAATATTGAATTTGCAGATATTGATGGTGTTGAGCATATCATCCCAGGCTTTGGGGCCGATGGTGCAGATATCATCTTTGGTGATGGGATAATCATGCAGTTCAAATTCCGCCACATACTGCTGATTATAATCGACCACATTCTTGATCAGCTTGTAATTGGGATGGGAGGAGTCCACCACAAAAAATACATAGTCATTGGTATCGGCCATTTTACCGAACACCGATACCGTTGAAGCCACGTTGCCGTTACCGATATAGTACTTGCTCCCGTTGGCGACATAAGTCCCATCCCCTTTTGGGGTGAGCGTCATTTCTGAAGAGTAAATATCAGCGCCATGTTCTTTTTCCGAAAGCCCGAAGGCACAGAAGGCATTTTCTTTCATTTTGGCAATGGCTCTGTGTTTCACATCCTCGTTGTCCCCCAACAGGACCGGGTCCAATCCCAGGGTGGAAACATGATAGGCATACCAGTAAGCAGCCCCGTAAAATCCAGTTATTTCAGAGTATTCATACATCCGGTATGTGCTGTAATACTGGTCCGGATCATCACCATAGCCTTTGGGGAGGAACAAGGTTTCAAAGTGCCTTTCTTCCGTCACGAACTTCTGGTAATCTTCCGCGAATTCTTTGGCATGAAATGAGTCTTTGATGGCTGCCAGTCCCTTGTTTTCGAACCATTCAATGGTTTTGAGCATGATCTCTTTGGAACGTGCGTCGGGATAGTCTCGATCCCTGTACTTTTTCGGATTAAGTAATAGGTTTTCCATAAGAAGCTCCTTTCTTATATTTATTTTTAACTCGATTTCCTGAGCAAAAATTGCTTATTCATATTATAGCAGAAAATTTAATTTGTTTCGTAATTTCTTTTTTCGAAATAGTTTTATTTTGTCTCCCGGGTCAAATTTTTTACCTCAATTTCAACCCGCTGTTCGTCTACAGTTTTTCCACCCGGCATGGGACCCGGCGGTGCATGGGGGTATACATCTCGTCCCGGTCAGTGCTGTGCACCAGTTCATTGACATTGACTCCATTTTTTATCCCGTTATAGATCAGTCCCTGTCCATGACGGATGTAGACACACCCTGCTGCGGCATGGGGACTGATTTCCGCTTCGATCGCTGCCGATGAGGCCTTGGTGGTGATCCGCACCATTTCTCCGTCTGCGATCCCCAACCGTTCAGCATCGGCGGCATTGATCAGCATGGTCTGCCAGCGGCGTTTTTCATTCCATTGAGGGTCCCGCATATTGGTATTGGCCACCGTTTCATGGTGCAGTCCGGCATGAAGGATCATAGGAAATTCCGCCGGCATTTTTAAATGTTCCAGTTCTGTTTCAATGGTGGCGGCTTTCAGCGGCTCGATCAGTTCATCGATCTTCAGCGCTAATTTTTTATCCTCGGTACGGAGTGAATTAAAATTGTTCCCCTGATAACGAGCCAGGATAAGGCCTTC
>CAZNPR010000110.1:1956-4114 GCA_964574965.1 uncultured Syntrophomonas sp.
AGGGACTAATTTCATATATTGCGGGTTTTCTCCCAGATAAGACCCCATGGCCCCCATATAGGCGGTAATGCCATTTTGTCCGGCTTCATAAAGGGAGGGGGGCAATTCCGGCAAATAACCCATGGCTTTGATCAAGTCCAGTATGACCGCTCCGTTTTCCCTGCTCTCCTCGCTTAAAGGCTCCAGTATCGGCGTACGCAGCTGAAAATAGAGCTCCGGCCAGGAATAATTGAAGCAAGTGGTGTCATACATTTCCATGTAGCTGCGGCAAGGCAGGATGTAATCACAGAGCCGCGCGGTTTCTGAATATGAAATCTCCAGGCTCACTGACAGATCCAGTGCGGCAAAGGCTTTTTCATAAGCCAACGTATCCGGGTAAGAGCGCAATGGGTTGCAGCTGCTGACGATCAGAGCACGGATACGTTCGGGATGATCCTGTAAAACTTCGTCAGGGAAAATGGCCGGTGGGAATGCGCCTAATACAGGGAACATATTATGTTTGACGGTACGCCAGGTCTTGGGATTGCGTTCATCACTGCTGCTGCCCATGGGGAAAAGATACGGCGGGATCATCTGTCCGCCCTCCACACAGAAGCGTCCGGTAATGGCCCGCAAAATATGCAGCATATAGTTATTGATGGTGGAATGACGGTTCATATAGATACCCAGGTCCTGATGGATGCAGGACTTGGTGAGGGCGATCAAACGGGTCGCTTCTACCGTCAGGTCATAATCCAGGCCGCAGACCTCCTCGATGGCTCTTCTGGCATCGAAACCTTCAAACAGGGGTTTTATTTCTTCCCAACCGTTGACATGTTCATCAATGTAAGCCTGATCTTCCCAGCCTTGCTCAATAATAAGGCTGATCATGGCTTTGAGCAACATGGCATCAGTACCCGGACGCACCGCCAGATGAATATCTGCCCGCTGCGCGGTTTCGGAAAGGCGAGGGTCAACCACGATCAGCCGACGGTCGGGATCAGCTTTGATCTCCTTGAACAATTCCCGGGTGCGTGGTTCCTGGTGGCTCATCCAGCCGTTCCAGCCCCAGGCTACCACCGTATCCGCCCGGTGCGGATCCGGCATGCTGATCAAAGGCTGTTTGCCCAGGACACGGCCGTCTACCCAGTATATATTGGAAAATTCCTGGGCTACCGAATTATAAAAATAACGGGATCCAAGCAGACTCAAAAGGCGCAGTCCCAGCCCGGCTTCCATCTGCCCGCCGGTATTGCCCCCTCCCATGTAAGCAAATGCTTTTGGTCCGTACTCTTCCCGGATCGACTTCATTTTATCGGTGATTTCCTGTATCGCCTGTTCCCAACTGATCCGTTCATGATGATCCCCGACTTTTTTAAGCGGATACGCCAGCCGGTCGGCATTATGGATATTGGTGGCAATACTCAAACCTTTACGGCAGCAGTATCCTTTACTGCGCGGATTGGACTTGTCTCCCCGCACCTTGGCGATCCGGTTGTCCTCTACCAGTATTTCCAGTCCGCAATTCTGAGCACAAAGCACACACCCGGTCTTTTTCCAATCTCCCATTTTCCGTTCCCCTTTCGCCAATACCCTATTAATAAAATTACACACAATAAAATTTATTTATTAAAATATCCGATATGTAACTACTTTGATTTCAACTTATCAAATCAATCATGTATAGTCAATCAACAATTATTGTTTCCGGATTTTTCAAAACGGTTGCCATCAAGCAAAGAAAATCAAACAGCCGCCAATCATATTTTGGTTTCACCAGAAGTGTGAGAGCTTCCTGCAGTAAAGTAATTCAGGGGTATTGTATAGAGTAGCATATAAAGCATTTTGTTATTAAAAAAAACCCGAAAAAGCAAAGAAGCAAGGTATTTAACCCTGCTTAATGTTATATGCCCCCCCTTTTCCTAAAGGGAATCATACAAAATCTCTATCTATAAACAATTCGAATTACGGGTGGCTTGGGTGAAGAAGTTGGCAGCGGTGCCGGCAGCACCGGGATACGCGGGACAGTATCAGCGATCGCAAGCAAATCTGCTCGTAATTGTTCCAAATTAAATCCCTCAGGACTCATTCCCTGCTCATTTAAAAATTCTTTGCTCAAAATTGCCCATGCTTCATCGCAATAGGTTTGAAAGAAATCATAATCCATTTTTTGAATCTG
>CAZNPR010000111.1:0-1411 GCA_964574965.1 uncultured Syntrophomonas sp.
CACTTCAATATGCCTTTCTTCCAAGGATCTAATATACTCTAAGACCTCAGAACCTTCAGTAGTCAGCAATACTCCGCTGTTCATAAATATTAACACCCGGAATGCTCCTTCCATCTGGGTAAGGGTATACATGAAACTCTTCATCAAAATACCGCCCAGTGTATCATTGCCTCGTCCGAGCACATTACTGGTAACCAGAATCGTCACATTGGCATTGGTTGCCTGCGCTATATTTAAATCATCCATCACTGACTCATCTTTCAATATACTGATATAAAATTGCCCTGCTTTTTCATCAACATTGGCAGTCAGCTGCATGGATCTGGCCAGTTTCGACACATTTTCCAGGGCCGTTGCATTATCAACAATGGTCACCACTTCATCAACTTCACTATCGATTAAAGCCTGGCGGGTCAGAATCACCGGCTGTGGACAAATTAACCCCCTGGTATCAACGATCCTTTTCAATAAGCTCAACTCCTTTTGGAATTTTTAAAATTTTACCACAATAATAGTGTTCTTGGCCACGGTATGTAAAGTTCCTCCAAAGTTGAAACAAATACTTTATTTTCAGTTCAAAAGTAAAGACCCAAGGATCAGTGGTTTGTCCACCGCAAAACCGGCACAATAAGATGCAGCCCCTTAGGGCTGCAGTCACATCTGGTAAATTTCGGTGGATTCATGATCTGCCGGCAAGATCATTATCGATCAAGGTACCAGATAACTGGAATCAGGCTGCCAGGTATCATATCTACTCGATCATCCCCATCGCCCGATATGTTTCTTCATTTAATTCCCCGTTCACCGGCAGACCATGCCACACTTGAAAATATTTGACCGCCAGTTCGGTCATATTACCAAAACGTCCGTCGGCATGATCAAATTCAAAGCCCAGTTCCTTTAATCTGCTCTGCACATATACCACTTTTTGCCCACTGTCTTTTTTCTTCAGTTTTTGTGGGGTAAAATTTTTCGGGAAGATTTGCCCGTCTTCCACGATGCGCACCCGGGTGCCAACTGATACCAACGGGTATAATTCCTCCACCTGCTTATTGAACATGCGAATACAGCCGTGGGACGCAAAGCTGCCAATCGAACCCGGCTTATTGGTTCCATGGATCCCATATATCCCCCAGGGTACATTGAGCCCCAGCCAGCGGCTGCCAAAGCCGTTGCCCCAGTTCAAGGATTTATGAACGATCTTCCATTCCCCCAGCGGCGAAGGAGTCTTGCTTTTACCTACTGCCACCGGGAATTCCTTTACCACCTTGTCATCTTCATAAAGCGTCAATCTGCGGGTGGCAATATCGATTACGATCAGTGCTCTCTTCTTATTATCCTGGGGTTTATCAGTAAATACACTTAAGGAACGATCACCGGATAAATTCATTAATTTTTCCCAGGTCGCTCT
>CAZNPR010000111.1:1511-4000 GCA_964574965.1 uncultured Syntrophomonas sp.
TTTACCTTTTAAATCTATAATATGTAGCCTGCTGTTTAATTATAAATAACAAATAATCCCGCTTACAAAAAGCAGGATCATTTTCAAAACTATGCTAAAGAATCATTTATACCCTGGCGGTTTAACTCAGATTCACCGTACTTTCATACTTTACAGCCTTCTTCTCCCTGATACCAAGCAACACTGACACAATTACGAATACTGCTCCTGCCAGTAAAATGATGGTAGCACCGGAAGGCAGATCAAAATAATAAGAAAGCAGTAACCCGCCGCTGGTAAAAAACATCCCCAGCATAATTGCTATTCCCATCATATGTGCAAGACTGCTGGTAAATCTTCCTGCAGTTGCTGCAGGGATCGTAAGCAAAGCGATCACCAGGATGATCCCTACTGCTCTAATCAAAACGATGATGGTCAATGCGATCAGCACCAACAAGACCAGATTGAGCAATCTGGTGTTAAGTCCTGAAGCCCGAGCAAATTCTTCATCAAAAGCCACCGCCTTAAAATCTTCATAAAAAGCAATAACGGTCAGCACGATGATCAGATTGAGAATCAGCAAAAGCCAAATGTCCATGGCTGGCACCACCAGAATATTTCCAAACAAATAGCTCATCAGGTCTGTTGTGTAACCGGGGGACAAACTGACAAAAACGATCCCTAAAGCCATACCGGCAGCCCACATTACTCCTATCAATGTATCACTGCGCTGGCCAGACTTCTCATTGACGATCCCCATACCTATGGCTGATAAGATAGTGAATCCCAAAGCTCCCAGCATCGGATTGATCCCCAGGAAATATCCCAGTCCGATCCCCCCGTAGGCCGTATGGGCGATGCCTCCGCTGATAAACACGATCCTTTTGATCACCACATAGGTACCGATCACCCCGCAGGATATAGATGCCAGGACTCCTGCCAGTAAAGCATTGCGCATAAACTCATAACTTAAGATCTCCACTATCCCACCACCCCATTATGCGGCGCCAATACCCGATGCGGAACGCCATGGGCGATCAGATGCACCGGACAGTTATAGGCATGTTCTATCATTTCTTCATTGAGTTCCTTGGCATGTTGATAAAATAGTTGCTGATTCAAGCAGGCAATGGTTTTTACATAAGCGGAAAGGGCGCTGATATCATGTGATACCAGCATTATGGTAATTTCCTGATTCAGTTCCTGGAGGATATCATAAAATCCTGCTTCGAATCGGCTGTCAACCGACGCGGTAGGCTCATCCAGGAGAAGGATCTGCGGTTTGGCAGCCAGCGCTCTGGCGACCAGGACCCGCTGACGCTCGCCGCCGGATAATTGCCCAATTTGCCGTTCTTTTAACGCATCCATCTCCACCCGCTGCAAAGCTCTAAGCGCTAGTTCTTTATCTTCACGGGAAAAGCGCCGACTGCTTTTTTGTCCGATCCGCCCCATAAGGACCACTTCCCACACACTAATGGGAAAATCCCGGTCAAATACTGCATATTGGGGGACATAACTGATCAAATGCCGTGCCTGCTTATGCGGAAGGCCCATTATCGAAATCTTCCCCTGATCGGGCTCGATCAAGCCTAATATGGTTCTGAGCAAAGTAGATTTTCCGCCGCCATTGGGCCCGATGATCCCGATAAAATCGCGTTCATACACAGTCAGATCGATTTTATCCAATACCGGAGTCCCATTGAAGCTGACTGACAAATTACTGATCTCGATCACTTTATTGGTCTCAAGCGGCACACTGCTGTTTTGCATCTTATTCCTCCTGATCACTTAAAACCTCTTTAAAAACCGCTGCCGCTTCCCGCATACCTGCAATATAATCTTCCGGCAGCGGATCGATCATTTTCACTTCGCCCTGCAGTTGTTTGGCGATGGTTTCCGCACTGCGGGTACTGTGCTGGGGAGAGGCTATGACCGAGGTGATCCCCTCTTGCTTTGCGGTTGCAATGATTTGTGCCATTTCTTTGGCAGTCGGTTCTTTTCCCTCTTTTTCCACTGCCATTTCATGCAAGCCGTAATCCGCAGCAAAATATCCCCAGGCAGGGTGGTATACTAAAAAAGTATCCCTCTTTCGGTCTGCCAGGAGCAATTTAATATCGTTATCCAACTGTTCCAATTCAGCGATATAAGCGTTCAGGTTTTTTTCATACATCTCTTTATGGGCAGGGTCGATCTCACTTAAACCTGCACAGATGATCCGGGCTTGTTCCTTGACCAATACAGGAGACAGCCAGAGATGAGGGTCATGATGAAGTGCATCTCCCCCCTCTTTTTCGACTTCCTCCTGGCCATCTGCCGTATCGATGACCGGCATATCAGGGTTGGCTGAGCGAATGCGTTCCAGGGAGATCTGTTCAAACGGAATGCTGCCTATGGTAAAATAGACATCTGCCTCGCATACTTCCTGGATCTGCCGTGGACTCATTTCATAATTTTCCGGGTTGGCCCCCGGCGGGATCAAAACATTGACTTCCACTTGCTCTCCGCCAATA
>CAZNPR010000112.1:0-3954 GCA_964574965.1 uncultured Syntrophomonas sp.
GGCCTGGATCCTTTTACGGGATCCAGGCCTTGGCTTTTTTGTTATGGACCTGGCTGAGCAGGCATGGCTCAACAGATAAAAGAAGTTTTGAGATAAGCGATAGTGGATCTTAATCCGGTTTCCAGATCCGTTTGCGGAGCAAAGTCCAGAAGTTTTCGGGCGAGAGTTAAATCAGGCTTACGCTTGAGCGGATCGTCACCGGGCAGATCTTTAAAAACCAGTTGGGATGCAGAACCGGTCAGGTCGATTATTTTTTCCGCCAATTCCAGGATGGTCATTTCCGTATCATTGCCCAGATTGATAGGGCCGGTAATATCAGGCCCGGCAGCCATCATTTTCACCAGACCATCCAGCAGGTCATCGATATAGCAAAAGGAACGGGTCTGGGTACCGCTGCCATAGATGGTTATGTCCTGTCCCTGCAGTGCCTGCATGATAAAATTGCTGATCACCCGGCCATCATCAGGCTGCATCATAGGCCCGTAGGTATTGAATATGCGCACCACCTTGATATCGGTCCCATACTCACGGTGATAATCAAAACAGAGGGTCTCCGCACAACGCTTGCCTTCATCATAACAGCTGCGGATACCGATAGGATTTACCTTGCCCCAATAATTTTCCGGCTGGGGATGGACTTCCGGGTCACCATATATTTCAGAAGTAGAGGCCTGCAGCACCCGGGCTCCGCTTTGACGAGCCAGTTCCAGCACATTGACCATGCCGATCACATTGGTCTGCACCGTTTTGACCGGGTCGTACTGATAATGGATGGGACTTGCGGGGCAGGCCAGATTATAAATTTCTCCCACCGCAAAATCAAGGGGAGAGGTCACATCGGCTTCAATAAAGGTGAAAGCAGGGAAAGCCAGCAAAGATTCAATGTTTTTCAGAGAGCCGGAGAAAAGATTATCCAGGCAAATGACTTCCCGTCCATCATCAAACAGCTTTTTACACAGATTGGATCCTATAAATCCGGCTCCGCCGGTTACAAGTACTTTTTTATTATCCATGATCATTACGCCCCACACAAAAATATTAAAACCCTGTTTTACTTCGCGATACGACTCATAATTCCTGCCTGAAAAAGCTGGAACTTTCTTTACTTAACGGGTGCCCGCCGGTAACCGCGGAAATGTTTTTCGATCAGTTCACCCAGTTTAAAAATAGCTTCCTCATTGCCCACCCGGCTGATGATCTGGACTCCGATGGGCAAGCCTTCCTCATCTTCGGCCACCGGTACGATCAGGGACGGCAGCCCCCAGACATTGGGATAAGCAACAAAAGGCATATAACGCAGGAACGTGCGGCGGATCGAGAAGATGTCCCGGATCACCTCGCCATGTTTTTTGGCGGCCGTATGAAAGACCGGCAGGATCAGCAGCCGATCGTCCAGGTAATGTTTTACCGTCTGGTCACCTGAGGCGATGGTTTCTTCTATGCTGGCAATTTTAGCCGCAGAAGGGGCAAAGGTTTTGGCTCCGATCATGACCCAGGTGAAAAAGCGATGCAGGTCTGATGACTTAAACAGCACTTCCCGCAGGTATTCCCGCCAGAGTCTCACTGGTTTACCGCCAAATGCCAGGGCGCAAACCTCGTCAATGCCGATGGACATGATTTGCTGCCACAGCTGGGCGGCCTCGGTATAGTAAGGAGGAGGGCTGTCCACCACTTCCATTTGCAGGCTCAGGAATTTTTTTACCTCGGTTAGATTGTTCATGACGGCACTGTCCACCGGATAGAATAAATTATCCAGCGGCAAAGTGACGGAGAAGTTATCCAGAGTCCGGGAAGGCGGGGGAGAAAAGGCGATGATCTGATTGATCAGCCGCGCATCCCGCACTGATTTGGCCACGGCCCCTATTCCCAGCATCCTCTCCTGCAAGGAAACTGTAAAAGGCGGGTAGGTTCCTGCATGAGAAACCTGACCATTGCCGGATTTAAAGCCGACCACCCCGTTAAAGTGGCTGGGGAAACGGATGGACCCGCCGATATCGGAACCGATGCCCACGGCAGCACCGCCGGCAGCCATCAAGGCACCTTCCCCGCCGCTGGAACCGCCGGTGGTCCTGGTCATATCCCAGGGATTATTGCTGCGGCCATACAGCTTATTGTCCGTCTCCTGGCAAAAGCATAAAATCGGGGTATTGGTCTTGCCCAGGAAAACCGCACCTTCCTGTTTCAGTTTCGCGATTACTTCACTGTCTTCATTCATTACCATATCCTTGCGCCAGAGAAGACCGCCGGTGGTTTTCATCCCGGCAATATCAAATGCTTCCTTGACCGTCACCGGTACACCAACCAGACGTCCGCCCTCTTCGCCCCGGGCCAGTTTCGCATCAATCTCCTGCGCTTCCCGGCGCGCTGCGGCAAAGCGATTTTCCACCATACAGTTTAAGACCGGATTAAAATTATTGATATGCATAATATAGGTATTCACAGCATCCAAAGAAGAAATACGGCGGCCGGCGATCTCAGCAGCCAGAGAAACGGCGTCCATATTCAGGATCTCAAACTGTCGCTGGTTCACATTAAATCCTCCTCTTCCCCCGCAGACAATAGGTAATTAAAGAGTAGCATAATTCACTGTATAAGTGGAAAAAAATAGTAATACACTTCTTTTATTCAGTCATTGAAAAGGCTATACTTATGGCAAAGATGATCAGCAGAGAAAGCGATTGGGAAAGGTGGCTGCAGGTTGAAAGAGAAAAGCAGTAATCCATGGCTCAAACAGCAGAAATATTACCATCCTCCCGGCACTGAACCAGGTGCGCTGACCAGGCACCTTCCTAACTGCGATACACCAAACAACATAACCATCATGCAATACGGGCCGGAATTTTTCAAAGAAGAAGCGGTTCAATCCCCGAAAAAACTCCAGGCGGATGAACAGACCAATAGCATCACCTGGATCAATGTGGAAGGGGTTTGCGCTCCCGAGGCCCTTACGTTTCTGGGGGAACAATACGGGCTCCATCCCCTGTCTATGGAAGATGTCCTTAATGCCGGACAAAGGCCGAAAATAGAAAGATTTGACGATTATTATTTCATGGTCATGTACCTTTTATCCGAACAGGACGAGCCGGAGACCAGGCAGGTCAGCATCTTCTGGGGCGAGAAATTTGTCATCACCCTGGAGGAAGAGGAGGAAGGAGCCTTTGATCTGTTAAGAGACCGGCTGCGCAACCCCAAAACCAAGATCCGGGAAATGGGCAGCGATTATTTGGCCTATTCCATCATTGATGCCCTGGTGGATCGCTTTTTCCCGCGCATGGAAGCCCTAAGGGAAGAGCTGGACCAACTGGAGGACAGGATCTTTTCCCTTAATGATAATAGTATTATTGAAAAGGTCCATCATATCAAAATGAAGCTGCTGGCACTGGGCAAATCGATCTGGGCCATTCAGGAGCTGGTGGATGCCATCCAGAGCGAGGAAGTGGAACTGAGCACCCCCAACATCAATCTCTATCTGCGGGACTGCTATGATCATACCGTGCAAATCAGCCATACCATCGATAGTTACCGGGAAATCTGCAACGGGCTCATCGATACCAATCTGGCCATGATCAGCAGCCAGCAGAATGAAGTCATGAAAGTTTTGACCATCATCGCCACCATCTTCATCCCCTTAACTTTCATCGTCGGTGTCTATGGAATGAATTTCAACACCCAGGCGGGCCCTTTAAGCATGCCCGAATTAAACTCGCCTTATGGTTATGTGGCGACATGGATCTTCATGATCCTGATCAGTCTGGGAATGCTGTATTATTTCCGGCGGCGCAAATGGTTCTGAGCATGAAAATTCCTATCGTTCTTTCCATGTTTGGGGCAAAAGTGGTATAATACTTTTTGCGGGCGCGTAACTCAGTGGGAGAGTGCTACCTTCACACGGTAGAAGTCGTGGGTTCGAAACCCTCCGCGCCCACCATATAAAGCTATTAATGCCGGGGCAAT
>CAZNPR010000113.1:0-3909 GCA_964574965.1 uncultured Syntrophomonas sp.
ATTGAGACTAAGCGAGTAAGCATCTGCGAGAATTTTATTGGCACTGCGTCCATCCGAGCAGTATTCAGCAATAATATCATCAACTCCTGCTTCAATGTTTATACCTAGCTTGCCTGCTGAGGTTTTAACGATTTTTTTAATATGCTCCGGTCTGAGTGGCTGAAAATAAATCTCCATACAACGTGAACGAAATGCCGGAGTGATATCGCTTCTATCCCTGGTGGTGGCCCCAATCAGAACAAAGTCAGCGGGGATTCCTTCTTCAAAAATCTTTTTAATATATTTAGGTACCCTTGCATCATTAGGGTCATAGTAGGAGGATTCAAAATAAACCCGTTTATCTTCTAATACTTTAAGCAGTTTATTTTGCAGGAATGGTTCCATTTCCCCAATCTCATCAATAAATAGTATACCGCCATGGGCTTCTGAAACCAACCCGGGCTTTGGTTCAGGAATGCCATCTTCCGCCAACTCTCGTCTCGCACCTTGATAAATGGGATCATGAACCGAACCGATCAAAGGGTTGGTGGATTCACGTGGATCCCATCGCAAAATTGTCCCATCTACTTCAATAAAAGGGGCATCATTTTTAAAGGGTGAATTACCTTTGGTTTTAACGATTTCCAAGGCCAGGCGGGCGCAAGTAGTCTTGCCTACACCCGGGGGACCATAGAGTAGAATATGTTGGGGATAAGGAGTGTTAAGCTTAGCAATCAGTGATTTTATTGCTTGATCCTGTCCATAAATTTCGTCCAGAGAAGTTGGCTTAAGGATATCTAAGGCGGAATTACTCAAGGACGTCAATTCCATTTTTTCTAACTGCCCATATTTTTTCAATGTCTGGGCATTTTCCGGACTGGCATTCTGAGATTTTAATATCTCCAGCCTTATTTCCCGTAAATAATCATTATATTTTTGTTCGATTTTTGTCTGGATATTATGCTGCAATTCTTCCTCAATGGTTTTGCGTGCATAAATATCGGTTGCCAGTGATTCAAGATGATCAATGATGCTGCTGCGGTCAAAAACATGGTCTACTTCATTTAAACAGGGATCCTCCAACAATTTCTGCAAAGCTAAAATACGGTCATTAATAAGCGCTGAACCCATCAGGTCCAAAGCATCAAACTTGCTGGCCCGCAGAATCAAACCTTGTGCTCCGTAAATATTTTTCAATAGTTTGTAAATTGCTTCGATCCGCCAGCCAAGTTCTGTTTCATTTTCTTTTGAACCAGACTGCCGTTTATGTTTTATCTGATACTGTTTCATTTATTTTTAAAGTCCTCCTAACTATTCTGCTGAGACAGTTAGTTTGATCTCAGCCTGGATAGAAGGATAGAGCTTGACTCTAATTACATAATCCCCCAAATGTTTGATCGGTTCAGCGATCTCAATTTTTTTCCTGTCAATTTTGATTTTAAGCTGTTTTTCAATAAGCTCAGCTACTTCCTTGGAGGTAACAGCCCCAAACAGTTTATCCCCCCCGCCAGTTTTAAGGTTGATCTGAATCGATTTGCCGTCCAACTTGCCTTTTAAATCTTCTGCCGAAGTTACTTCTTTTTGTTTGGTCTTTTGTGCTTTGAGATTTTTTTCTTCGATCTCCTTAAGCTTATCCTTAGTGGCTTCATCCGCCATACCTCTTGGTATAAGATAATTTCTGGCATATCCATCTGCTAATTCCTTGATTTCTCCCGTTTTACCCAAATCTTTAATATCCTTTAATAATATAACTTTCACGGATTAACCCTCCCTATTCAAACGTATTTTTCTATAATCTAACAAAGCATCAAAAAGTCCAAGCAATCCAAGTAAAATGATAATTGGCAGGGTAAAAGCAATGACCATGAAAACGATCAAAGCAATAAACCATATCTTTCTTTTTATTGGTATTCTGGTAAAAACATACCAGGAAACTGATAATCCGTAATAGATTGCTACCGGGGTCATGACTGCCAAAATATTTGACCCCGCATAATAAATGGTTGAGGTTCCTTCCCTTCCCCAGAGCCATAGCCCTATGCCGGTAATAAAGACCCATACCAATTGCCAGGGCATGATCTCCAGTGTGTAAGGTTTCTTCCTTAGACGCTTAATAGAAAGGGTTTGGCTCGCCAGATGTGCTAAGAATAACATGAAAAATACTGCCATAATAGCCTGAAGATAGTAAAGTGCCGGTAAATGCTGGTAAATTATTACTGCCACTTGCTTGAATGCAGCCCTGATTTCGTCAATAGTGATTCCCTGCTCTTCATATGACTGCAAAAGATCGGTCTGGGAAAATTCGTCCAGCGCTTCCTGCATATAAATATTTAACTCTGTATCCAATTGGGTAGCCCCGGTTTGGTCACTGCCAAAGTAGAACAAGAGTAAAAAAAATGAAACGCCGATCATTGCAGCAATCATACCGCTGCCTTGTAAAAAATAATAATTTTTACCTGCGTTGGCTAAGTAACTCATGGTCAATCCAGCTATCCCAAAAAAAAGCATAATAACCATGGTGCTTTCACTGCCTAAAACCAAATAAAGTATCACCAGGTCAGCTAAATATATAATGATCAACTGACGACGGTCAAGGTAAATTCCTGCCAAAATTAAGGTTGCTCCCCAAAGAATGATGATAATAAGGTTTAATGCCGGAAACAAGGTTAACAGAAAACATTCCGCTGCTGATAAGAGCAAGAAAGCCACCCGGGCATGCAATTTATCACCTCTTTTTTCCTAAGTATTGCTGTAGTTCTGCCAGATCTGAATTCCATTGTTCCAGTTCTGCTGCACTCTCAACGCTGGTATTCAACTTCTTTTTTATACAAGTATCAACGGTTGTAAAACTGATTCCCACCCGTTTGCCTAGAAGATAACAAATAATAATGATGGCTGCCAAAGCATCCCCGGTCATTTCATCTCCTTTCTTCAACAGGGATTTAAAAAGTGCCCCAGTCGTATCAACCAAGTCAGCCTTTAACCACTCAATGACCCTCAGATTCTGAGTAATATCTATTTCTCTGTTTTTGCCAGCCAATAGCTCCACCTCCACATTTCTCTTTCTTCACTTCCCCAGTCTTTTCCTTCTTGGTGTTCATATACAAATTAAAGCCCTCTATCGAGGGCTTTATCTTTATTCTATTCTGCTGTATATGGTAAGAGAGCAACTACCCTGGCTCTTTTTACGGCTACTGTGAGCTGACGTTGATGGTTTGCGCAATTCCCAGTAATTCTGCGGGGAAGTATTTTCCCTCTCTCAGTAATGTATCTGCGCAGCTTTGGTATTTCTTTATAATCGATACACTCGATTTTATCAGCACAAAAATTACACTGACGCCTCTTTTTACGTCTTTCTTTTTTCAAATATGTTCCCTCCTTGCTTTAGAAAGGTATGTCATCCTCACCATGGTTGTCTACCATGTCGATCTCTTCCGGATTAATTTCACGGCCAAGTGCTTCCCAATCATCATTGGCACCAGATGAGGCCGCACTTCTTGAAGAGCTAGTCCCTGGTTTCTCCAGAAAACGAACATCGTCGGCAACAATTTCAGTGGCTTTACGTTTTTGGCCTTCTTTATCTTCATAACTGCGGATCTGTAATCTGCCTTCAACAGCCACTAATCTTCCTTTACTCAGATAATTAGCGCAATGTTCAGCTAACTGCCGCCAAGCTACGATATCAATAAAATCCGTTTCCTCTTTATTATACTTACGATTAACTGCTAAAGTAAACGTGGCAACAGCAGTTCCATTCTGTAAATATCTCAGTTCCGGGTCACGAGTCAATCGACCAATCAAAATAACTCTGTTAAGCAAGTTTTTCCACCCCCAACTTAGCTACTTCTCATCCTGACGAATAATCATGTGACGTAGAAATTTATCGGATAATTTAATAACCCTGTCCAATTCCTGGACAGTATCCGCTGT
>CAZNPR010000114.1:0-3764 GCA_964574965.1 uncultured Syntrophomonas sp.
GATCATGGTCCAGGCGTCCGCTATGGTGTGATGCGCTTTGAGATAAAGTCCTCCTTTTCCTTCGGCCAGCTTAAAAAACACAAATTCAAATAAATCAGAATCATTGACCGGAATTGGAAAGCTTCGCTGTTCTTCTATCCACTGCAAATAACTGGTTTCACTGTCTTCAGCAGCACTAAAATCAGCCAGCAAAAAATCCCGGTCATAGTGATCCGAGACATATTGCACCGGCCCAGTGGGTTGCTCACAAATCCGGAGTCGCAAACCATCATTATTGGCAATTACCATGTTTACTGTTTTTTTCAGGATCTCAAAGTCCAATCCCTCTTGCAGTCGAATGGAACCAATAACATTGGCAATGCCAGTTCCCGGATAGAATTTTTCCGTATACCATATTCCTTTTTGCGGGTGCGTGAGTGGATAATACCTTTTGTTATTCACTTAAGACTCCCATCTGTTGGAAAAAAATGATATCCAGAGTAAAATTCTACATAGTTTTGGAGATTCCTTTATTTTTTACATGTTACATGTATAAACATGTAAATTACGACAATAAATGCTTAGGACGGCAGAAGTGTTTTCAACAGGAAATCTTCCGAAATTATGATGATCTGCGCAGAAGAGTAACTTTCCCGGCTACAAACTGCCAATTTGTAATCAGCATCCACATCATACTGTCTGAAAAAAACTGGAAATGAATCAGGTGGGACCAGGCGGGGAGCAGCATTCCCGCTGATAAGTTGAATGGTGTAAGACTTTGTATTAAGGGAAAGTCCCTGGCCGATCATTTTACTGTAGCTCTCTTTTAATGTCCATATCTGAAAAAAATGATCCAGTTTTGAATGGTCCGGGACTTTTTTGAGCTGCTGGTATTCGGAATCAGAGAAGAAATGCCGGGCGATTTCCATATCCAAGGGAACGATCTGCTCAATGTCAATACCGGTTTCCGAGCGGGATAATGCCATAACCACCCAGTCACCTGCATGGGAGAGGCTAAAATAAAAATCTTCCCTGCCGATCAACGAAGGTTTGCCAAACTCGTTGTAACAATATTCTATTTGGTGGTTTTTCCACCCTAGTCTATCACAGATAACGGCACGGGCCAAAAGATCACTGGCCACCATCTGCTGGGCTGAGGCCGGGTCTTTTATGCGGCCAAGTTTCTTTTGTTTGGCTGGTGTCACCAAATGGATCAGGTGATCCAGCTTTGAGATACCTGCAAGATTCAGGGCAATAACCTCAACCATGATCGAACCCCTTTAAAGCTTTTGGCTGATAACCAAAATTCACATCATTATTCTATATTAAATAATAATCGAACAGTAAAGAACCGCAATGATTTTACCGTAAATTACTATTGAGAAAAGATATAAAAATGATATCATAATAATAACAAAAGAATAAATTTATTTTATAAGGAGGGATTCCTAATGTCAGAAAAAGCAGCCTGGAAAATCAATGGTTTTGTTGGCATATTAATAATGTTGCTTTTGATTGGCGTAATGATTTATGTTTTCTCTGTTTTCTCTGTTGCTTTATCATCCATAACTGCGGTGATCATTTCTCTTGCAATCTGCATTATGGCCAGCGGGCTTACTATCGTGCAGCCTAATGAAGCCAAAGTGCTGACCTTTTTTGGCCGTTATGTTGGAACGATCCTGGAAGATGGATTATGGCTTTCAGTGCCCATTACCGTAAAAAGGCGAGTATCCTTAAAGGTAAGAAATTTCAACA
This sequence comes from uncultured Syntrophomonas sp., assembly GCA_964574965.1. Taxonomy (GTDB): domain Bacteria; phylum Bacillota; class Syntrophomonadia; order Syntrophomonadales; family Syntrophomonadaceae; genus UBA1368. Next base: position 1,735 of record CAZNPR010000114.1, read on the forward strand.
GTAAAATGTTGAAAGTCAATGATGTAGACGGTAATCCAGTGGAAATAGCGGCGGTCATCGTTTTTAAAGTCATTAGTTCTGCCAAAGCAGTTTTTGATGTTGATGATTATGAAACCTTTGTAGAGATTCAAAGCGAAACAGCTTTACGGCATGTTGCTACTAAATATCCTTATGATATTTATGAAAAAGAAGGGTATTCATTGCGGGGCAATGCAGAAGAAGTTGCCGCTGAATTAGCCCGTGAACTGCAGGAACGTCTGGCGGTAGCCGGAGTTGAAGTGATCGAAGCCCGCCTGACCCATCTGGCCTATGCTACTGAAATTGCCAGCGCAATGCTGCAGCGGCAACAAGCATCAGCCATTTTGGCCGCTCGGCAGATCATTGTTGAAGGAGCAGTAGGTATGGCGCAGATGGCGATTGCCAAACTGCAGCAAGATAATACGGTTGAACTTGACGACGAACGGAAAGTGGCCATGATCAATAATCTGCTGGTAAGTATCGTATCTGATAGATCGGCACAGCCGGTGATCAATACAGGAACGATTTATTAGGGGATGATGTGATGGCAGGGAAAAAATCCTTTTTGCTGCGCATGAATCCTGAGTTATATGAAGTAATGGAAAGATGGGCCGCAGATGAACTTCGCAGCGTCAACGGGCATATTGAGTATCTGCTGCGCGACGCGGCCTTGCGCAGTGGAAGACTGGGGCGAAAAGGCCTGGAGCCAGTAGACAAAGACACGAAGAGGGATTCGGGTGAAGATATATAAATCTGGCAGCGAAAGCTGCCGATGCTATCTATTAACCATATAATGAAATCACTTGAGGAAAGGGGGATCATATATGGATGTGAAAGACATAATCGAAAAAATCTTATCTATGCTTTCAAAAGATAAAAACTTGCTGAAAGACTTTGAAGCCAATCCGGCCAAAACCATCGAAGCCATTACCAAGAAAGATCTTCCAGATGATATGGTCAATATAGTTGTTAAAGGTGTAAAAGCAGAATTGACCGGTGATAAGGCAGGCGGCATTTTGGACAGTGTAAAAAAGATGTTTTAAACAACAACTTATTCAATAAAACAGGAGTAAGCATTGGTCTTACTCCTGTTTTACTTTTTGCATCTCGGAATGATTTGTTTTTCCTTATTTAATACTTAACTTCTTATAGTTGGTCTTTCTTCCCTGTGCTCAAAATCACATTTTTTTTGTGAATGTCTTAATGATCCAGCGCTTTCTCTATCTGTCTGATGGATCTGCTACATTCCCCTTTGCGGTTTTACAAAATTATTCCAAAAAAATTTCCAAATATTAGGTAATATATGTTACTATAATATCATTATCTGCATCCTGTTAACAGTTTGATGAGGAGGGATAAATCATTGCTGCAGTGCTGATGGAATTAAATCATGTTTCCCGAACTTACTTGATGGGTGAAGTTAAAGTACAGGCGCTGTCTCCGGTTAATTTGGAAATTTTTCAGGGAGAACTTCTGGTGATCCTGGGACCCAGTGGTTCCGGGAAAAGCACAATGTTAAATATTTTGGGGGGAATGGACACACCTGACACTGGTTGTGCCATATTTAGAGGATTAGACCTGGCTCAGGCCAATGATCATATACTGACTGAATATAGACGTCGGGAAGTAGGGTTTGTATTTCAGTTTTACAATCTCATTCCTGATTTGACTGCCAGAGAAAATGTGGAATTGGCAGCAAATTTGGTTGAAAATCCTTTGCCGGCAGAAAGAGTTTTAGAACAATTCGGTCTGGGCGACAGAATCGATCATTTTCCGTCACAGATGAGCGGTGGTGAACAGCAGCGGGTATCCATCGCCCGGGCGTTGGTAAAGAATCCAAAATTATTGCTTTGTGATGAACCGACCGGAGCGTTGGACTTTGAAACCGGAAAAAATGTTTTGTCGCTTCTGAAAATGGTGAATCGGGAATGGGACACAACTGTAGTCATAGTGACCCATAATACACCTTTGGCTGATATGGCAGACCGGGTGATCAAAATGCGCAGCGGCAG
>CAZNPR010000115.1:0-3754 GCA_964574965.1 uncultured Syntrophomonas sp.
ACAAAATATGCGGAACCCTAGACACACTTTCGCGTTTATTCTATCAGAGGTGACAAGGAGTGTCAATCAATGGCAGATGTATACACATCTGCTCAGACCATCAAAATAAGCGAATGCCTTTGTTATAATCAAGCCACGCTCAATCAGCGTACCTAAAGTACACTTCAATTGCGTGGCTTTCTCATGCCTCGACCTTCACTTTTTTTGTTCGGTCTGTCGGTCTGCCAACTGATTTGACAAGATGGACAGATATTATTCAGAGCCTCAACCAAAGCGTTTAAAAGAAATCCGAAAACGGGTCACCCGGTTTTTCTTTGTCATTGCTGATTTTTACCAATAACTCCAGAAATGATATCCTGATATTTTTTGCTATGATTTTGGCACTTTCTATGCCTGGCTCTCCATTGGCTTCCAAAAATTCGCCATTTTCCAGGCTGTTTAGTTCGCTGATGATATTTCTTATCTCAGTGTTATATCGTTTTAGATCCAATTTTCAAACCACCTTCAGATAATGATCTTTATTATACCTTATTCCCACTCAATGGTTCCCGGGGGTTTGCTGGTGATGTCGTAGGCGACACGGTTAATTCCGCGTACTTCGTTTACGATCCGGCGGGAAATGCTGTCCAGCAGTTCATAAGGCAGCCGGGCCCATTCCGCAGTCATGGCATCATCGCTGACCACTGCCCGGATGATCACCGGGTAAGCATACGTTCGGGCATCGCCCATTACGCCCACACTTCTTATGGGGGGTAGTACCGCAAACGCCTGCCATATTTCTTCTTCCAAGCCGGCATTTTTTATTTCTTCCCTGACTATGGCATCGGCTTCCTTTAATATTTCCAGTTTCTCAGCCGTTATTTCTTCCAGGACTCTCACTCCCAAACCGGGGCCAGGGAAAGGCTGCCGCCATAATAATTCATGGGGGATCCCCAGTTTTTCGCCTAGCTGCCTGACTTCATCTTTAAACAGCAGACGCAAGGGCTCCAGCAGTTTAAAATCCATATCTTCCGGCAGGCCGCCCACATTATGATGGCTTTTGATGGTGTGAGCAGTTGAGGTGCCGCTTTCAATGATATCCGGATAAATGGTGCCTTGCACCAGAAAATCTATATCACCTAATTTATTTTTTTCAGCTTCAAAAACCCGGATAAATTCTTCGCCGATAATCTTGCGTTTGTGTTCCGGATCCTTGATCCCGGAAAGCTGCTTTAAGAAACGTTCCCGGGCATCGACCGCTATCAGATTCATCTGCATCCGCTCGCGAAAAGTCTCAACCACCTGTTCCGGCTCATCTTTGCGCAGCAGACCGTTATCGACAAAAACACAGATCAGCTGGTCTCCTACTGCTTTATGCACCAGGGTTGCCGCCACCGAAGAGTCCACCCCTCCGCTTAAAGCGCACAGGATCTTGCGGCTGCCGACCTTTTCCCGAATATCTGCTACGGTTTCGCTGATAAAGTCCCCCAGATCCCATTCTCCTTTGAGTCCGCAGATGTCAAAGAGGAACTTTTTCAAAATCTCCATCCCCAGAAGGGTATGTTTTACCTCAGGGTGAAACTGGACCCCGTAAAGTCTTCCTGCGGGATTTGAAATCGCGGCGAAAGGGCAGTTGTCAGTCTGGGCGATGGCCTTAAATCCTGGCGGCATAACTTCCAGAGAATCTCCATGGCTCATCCATACCTGCATTTGACTGTCCAGTCCCTGCAGCAATAAATCACTGGTATCTGTGACCTTAAGCTGGCTGCGGCCGTATTCCCTGATCTTTCCGCCGGTAACGCTGCCACCGAAATGCTGCGCCATGAGCTGCATACCATAACAGATCCCCAAGACTGGTACGCCCATGGTAAAGATCCGGGGGTCACAGGCAGGTGAATTTTCTGCATGTACACTCTCCGGTCCGCCGGTCAAAATGATCCCGCCGGGTTTTTTACTGACGACTTCCTCAAAAGGAATATCATAAGGAACCATTTCACTGTATACTGACAGTTCGCGCACCCGACGGGCGATCAGCTGATTGTACTGTCCGCCGAAATCCAATACCAGTACCCGTTCTTTATCCATTGCCGCACCCCTTATCTTTGCAGAATTGATGAAATAACCAGGAGCATTTCTGGTTAGATTGAATGATCGTTTTTTTTGGGCTTTATTATTTGCAGTGATTTATTATACACCTCTTTTATGCTTATGAAAAACAGAAAAGATATCTCCTTAAAAGATATCCTCCGATCGATACATGTGCTGCTGCGGCTTGATGCCAGGCTGTTTAATATACCGTTTCCCCGCGCAGGAAAGCTGCCGTGCGTTCATCCCGGGGCTGAGCGAAAACCATCTCCGTCTGCCCCTTTTCAATGATGTGTCCTTCGTGTAAAAAAATCACCTGCTCTGCCAGTCTCCTGGCCTGGAAAAGATTATGGGTGACCATGATGATGGTGGTCCCCCAGTTTTGGTTTATCGTGAGGATATGTCTCTCGATTTCAGCCGCACTGGCCATGTCTATATTGGAAGTGGGCTCGTCAAGAAATAATACCTGGGGTCTAAGGATCAAAGCTCTGGCGATCGCAGCTTTCTGTCGCTCACCGCCGGACAGGGTGCTGGCATCTGCTTCCTGATAGGCAGACATGCCAACCATCTCCAGGACTTCTTCCACGCGATGCTTTATTTCCGGCTCAGCGATCTTTCTTTTCCGCAAACCATAGGCTACATTATAATGGACTGATCCCTGGAACATATAAGAAGTCTGGGTGACCATCGACATCTGCCGCCGGAGTTTCAAGATCTGGCCTTTGCTCCAGTTCACCTTTTCACCCAGTACTTCCAGTCTGCCTGCATCATTCACCAGCAGCAAGGCCAAAATCCTCAGCAGCGTCGTCTTGCCGGAACCATTCGGCCCCAGTATGCTATAGATCTTACCTGCCGGTATCTCCAGGCGGTCTATATTTAACACTTCCCGTTCCTGGTAACGCTTGACGACTTTATGTAATTTGAATGGTATTGTCATAACGGAAAGTCCTCTTTTCCAGCATTATGATCATCAAATTGATCAGGAATGATATCATCAGCAAGATTATGCCCAGAGCCAGTGCAGTGCTGAAATTGCCCATCCGGGTCTCCAGGACGATGGACGTGGTCAGGACCCTGGTTGCCCAGCGGATATTTCCGCCCACCAGCATAACTGCTCCTACTTCAGCGATCACCCGGCCAAAGGCGGTGGTCAAGGCAGCAATGATCCCCATTCTGGCTTCCCTGACCAGAGTAAAGGCAGCCTGGCGCCGGGAGGCGCCCAACGTAGCCGCCGTGTCATATACATTCTGTTCCAGTGCCATAACGGCACGGGCCGTTAACCCCCATATGATTGGTGTGGCCAATAAAACCTGGGCGATCACCATGGCAGCGGGGGTGAATAAAAGCTCATACTGGCCAAAAGCACCGCGGTAAGTAAGCAGTAAATACACCAACAGGCCTGCCAGAACCGGCGGCAGGCCCATTAGTGTATAAACGATATTAAGCAGCAGTTTCTTGCCGGGGAATTTTTTTAACGCGGAAGCCGCCCCGGCAGGAATTCCTATTAAAGCCGACAATACCAAAGCAGTCAGAGAAACTTGCAGCGATAGCACAGTTATTTCTACTATTTCAGCGTCCATTTGCAGGATCAAATAAAATCCTTCTTTGATTCCCTGGAGTATCGTATCCAAACCTATCCTCCTGCTTTATTTGCCAGTTTTATTTTTCGCTATTTGGCATCCGGAATAAA
>CAZNPR010000116.1:0-3699 GCA_964574965.1 uncultured Syntrophomonas sp.
GGCGGGGTTTTGCGCAGAGCGGGCCATACAGAAGGTTCGATCGACCTGGCCAAACTGGCTGGTTTCTATCCGGCCGCGGTGATTTGTGAGATCATCAATGAAGATGGAACCATGGCCAGACTCCCTGAGCTAATGGAGTTTGCCAAAAAATACGACTTAAAGATCGTCTCCATAGCGGATCTGATCGAATACCGACGCAAAAAAGAAAAGCTGGTAGTCCGGGTCTCGGATGCCTGCCTTCCCACACAATGGGGAGATTTTACCGCCTATGCCTATGAATCATTACTGGACAATAAAGGCCACCTGGCTCTGGTTAAGGGTGAGTGGGAAGACGGTGAACCTATACTGGTAAGAGTCCATTCCGAATGTCTGACCGGCGATGTGTTGGGATCATTACGCTGCGACTGTGGTGAACAGCTTGCTACCGCTCTCAATATGATCGAAGAAGAAGGTAAAGGTGTCCTGCTTTATATGCGTCAGGAAGGACGCGGCATCGGGCTGGTCAATAAAATCAGAGCTTACCATCTGCAGGATCATGGAAGAGATACCGTACAGGCCAATTTGGAGCTGGGGTTCCCCGAAGACCTTAGAGATTATGGCATCGGTGCTCAAATACTGGTTGACCTGGGAGTCAAGAAAATGCGGCTGATGACCAATAATCCAAAGAAAGTCAAAGGCCTGGAAGGATATGACCTGGAAATAACCGAGCGGGTCCCGATAGAAATTCCCAGTAAAAAAGAAAATATCAATTATTTAAAAACCAAAAAAGAAAAGATGGGCCATATCTTAAACAATATTTAAGGAGGGAATGAAGTGACAAAAATTTATGAAGGCAAACTAGTCGGAGAAGGACAAAAATTTGGTATTATCGTATCCCGGTTCAATGAGTTTTTTACCAATAAGCTTTTATCAGGCTGCCTTGACGCCCTGACCCGGCATGGCGTTGCTGAACAGAATATTGAGATCGCATGGGTGCCGGGCGCTTTCGAAATGCCTCTTATTGCCCAGAAGATGTGCGATAAAGGCTATGATGCAGTGATTTGCCTGGGGGTCATTATTCGCGGTGCCACGCCTCATTTCGAATATGTCTCTGCTGAAGTTACCAAAGGCATTGCGCAAGTGGGGCTTAATACCGGGACCCCGGTCATTTACGGGGTAGTCACTGCCGACTCCATAGAGCAAGCCGTTGAGCGTTCTGGCACCAAAGCCGGCAATAAAGGTTCAGATGCTGCCGTAACTGCCATCGAGATGGTAAACTTGATCAGGAATTTGGCATAAGAAAAAACAAGCATTTAGACGACCAAAGAAAAGACCCCTGCTAAATCTATCATTAGCAGGGGTTTTCGATATAGAGACGGCAAGAAATATTGGGAAGATAATTCATGGTGATGCAAAATAGATTCACATGGGGCCCAAAATGAATCAAAATTAATTCATATTTCGGCATTTTACCTGGATTCTAGTAAATGATTTTAGGATTCACTTATTTCTTTCATATTTTGCAACAAGGCTAAGATAATGAAACGGCAGTGTCTATAAGTTTTTGATTTTTTGGAAATGAAGTCAGGTTTGAATGATTGGCATATATTTTGCATCTTAAACAATTGGAATCAATACTATATTAATCATAGATACAATTTGAAGGAGTGATAAAAAATGGCTTTGAAGAAACCCCAGGAATATCTTGATGACCTGCGGAAACACAATATTGAATTGTATATGTTCGGCGAAAAAATCGAAAATTATGTGGATCATCCTATCATAAGACCATCCATCAACGCTATGGCGATGACCTATAAGCTGGCGCAGGAACCGGAATATGAAGACCTGATGACGACCAAATCGAGTCTGACAGGCAATAAAATAAACCGTTTTACCCATCTGCACCAGAGTCCGGAAGATTTGATGAAAAAAGTTAAAATGCAAAGAATGCTGGGACAGAAGACTGGCTGCTGTTTTCAAAGATGTGTAGGGATGGATGCATTCAATTCAGTATTCAGCACGACCTTTGAAATGGATGAAGCCAAAGGTACCGAGTACCATCAGCGCTTCAGAAAATATATGGAATATGTACAGGAAAACGATCTGGCCGTTGACGGATGCATGACTGATGCCCGTGGTGACCGCGCGAAAACCCCGGGAGCTCAGGACGATCCGGATATGTATCTGCATATTGTTGAAACCCGGGAAGACGGGATCGTGGTCAGAGGATGCAAACTGCATCAAACTGGTATGATCAATTCCCATGAAATTTTAGTAATGCCCAACAACACTTTAAAAGCTGAGGACCAGGACTATGCAGTTTGTTTCGCCATTCCACTGGATACACCGGGCATGATCTATATTTATGGCCGGCAGTCATCCGATACCAGAAAACTGGAAGGCGGAACCATCGACATTGGCAATAAATACTTCGGCGGGCAGGAAGTCATGACCGTATTCAATGATGTTTTCGTTCCCTGGGATAGAGTGTTCATGAATGGAGAATGGGAATTTACCGGAATGCTGGTCGAACGTTTTGCCGGATATCACCGCCAGAGCTACGGCGGATGCAAAGTGGGCGTTGGAGACACGTTGATCGGCGCTGTAAAAGCCATTACTGATTATCAGGGCGCTTCAGCCGCTTCTCATGTAAAAGATAAGATCATTGAAATGTGTCATTTAAATGAGACCCTTTATTCCTGCGGGATCGCCTGTTCTGCAGAAGGCAGAAAAACAGCAGCAGGGAATTATCTGATCGATGTACTGCTGGCCAATATCTGTAAGCAGAATGTGACCAGATTTCCTTATGAGATGGCCCGGATCGCTCAGGATCTGGCCGGAGGACTCCTGGTCACCATGCCTTCGGAAAAAGATTTTAATCATCCCAAGATCGGGCCGATCATCAATAAATATCTGGCAGCTAAAACAGATGTACCAACGGCTGATCGCCAGAAGATGCTGCGCTTTATTGAAAATCTGACCATGGGCTGTGCGGCCGTTGGATACCTGACTGAATCAATGCACGGTGCAGGGTCGCCACAGGCACAGCGGATCATGATCGCCCGTCAGGTGGATCTGAATTACCGCAAAGAGTTAGCCGAAAGACTTTGCGGGGTAAAAGAAAACCTCGATGTGGATTGGAAGTAGTTAATTTTACTGAGCAGTGAAAATACAGCAATACATTTAGCAACAGACAATACAGAATAAATACAGTAATAAATAAGCCAGTATTTGCAGTCCGGTATTTTTACTAAAGCATAGAAAATATACAGTAATAGTTGCAGCAAAGTAATAATGAATGAACCATAATTGCATCAATCGTTTCAGCAAAGGTCATAATAGGACAAGCAACAAGATATTCAGTATCACTGCCCAGTTTAATTATATGGTTGATCTTCATAAGCAACAGGAGCTATATTTTAATGAAATTAAGGATCAAATACTGCGGTGGCTGCAATGTAATCATCGACAGATCCAAAACACTGAAAGCAGCAATTGATATTCTAAAACAAAGCATAGAAGTCGAAACAGTAGAAACCGGAGCAGACGTAGGAATTGTTATGGCAGGATGCAATACAGCATGCGTAGACATGGCAGAGATCGAAGATCAAGCTGAGCATTGGGTAATTGTGGGCGGGGACTTAGTAGACGATCGAGCTTATCCCGTCCACCAATTACCCCAAATCATAGCTAAAAAGATCCTGGACAAATTGTCTT
>CAZNPR010000117.1:0-3647 GCA_964574965.1 uncultured Syntrophomonas sp.
AAATGACACCGAGTATTTTAATAACTCATATTATGAACTAAAGATATATAAAAGGAGTACTTGGATGCATAATAGGGGGAGGCATCATACCGGACCTGTCGTTGGTATTATTACGACCGGCAAAAGCAGAACTACGCAGAGTAACGGCAGCATTTTACATCTTTATAAAGACCTGATATCCCATGGCCGCAAACAAGGGGTATTTATTTACTATTTCTATCCCCGGAATATTAACTGGAAGCTTCGACAGATCAAAGGGTACTCTTACGACGGTAGAAAATGGTGCAATGAGATCTACCCCTTCCCGGATGTCGTATATAATCGTATTCTTTATCGCGCTGTTGAGGAATCGGCCGAAGTAAGAAATATTCTAAAGAAGTTTGAGCAGGACAAGGATATCTATTTCTTCAACTCCAGGTTTCTGGATAAATGGGAAGTTCATAAAGCAGTCAATTCCAATAAAGAAACTGTGCATCTGGTTCCTGACACAGAACTGCTGACCAGAGAAAACCTTATTATTATGCTGAAAAGACACAAGGAAGTACTGCTTAAGCCGAGACGCAGCAGTAAAGGGCAAGGCATCATAAAAGTAAAAATATCCGCTAATGCAGTTTATTCGTTCTCCCGTGCCGAATGGAAAAACCCCCGATGGATCAAAGCTGTGTCCCTTCAATCCCTGATCAGGCAATTGGAACCTCTAAGGATCTTTAACCATAATTATTTGGTGCAGGAATGTATAGACCTGACCCGTCATAATGGAAGAATATTTGATCTTCGTTCCCAATTTCAAAAGAATGGAGAGGGGAAATGGATCCTAACCGGAGTAGGGGTGAGGATCGCCGGGAAAAACCGATTTGTGACCCATATCCCCAATGGCGGTTCCTTGGCTGCTTATAACGATATCATCCCCTTATTTAATGATCTTGCCGTGGATGAAAGTCAAAGTTTTGAGCGGCAATTAAAGAATATTGGCCTTTTTATACCAAAGTTACTGGAAGAAAAATTACAGCTCAATCTTGGCGTCTTGACGATGGATATAGGCATTGATCCAGGAGGAAGGATGTTGATCCTGGAAGTAAATTCCAAGCCGGCCAGGTTTGACGAACCTTATATCAGGCAGCGGCATCTGGTTAATTTGGTTGATTACTTTATATTTCTTACCGGGAAAAAGTATAAGAGGAATGATAATTAGTGAATTTAAATATAAATTATTCTCCGAATGCAATGGGCGAAATGCTGTTGCAGCGGCTTAAAGATGATTTTGGTGCAGCTGTTAAAAAGTTTACCATACAAGGCGATGAATATCTAAAAATTGTTGTAACCGAAAAAGGGGGAAAACTGACCCGCGGGTTAAACCAACCCCGCGCCATCGAAAACTGCATGAATCAAGAAGAATTGGCCGGGATCCTTTCCATCAATAAAATACCTTTCGGCAACAACAATGGAGAGACATTGATCAAGTACTATGAGTTGTTTGTTTTTGACTTGAAAACCATCTCGATCAAGGTCCAGTCTGAAGTCAAATCGAAACCCCAGACAAAATATATCAGAGAATCAGAAAACAGCAGATCCGTTGAAATTGCCCGTCAGGTGGTTTATTTGCTGGGCCTGGATTTTGCCGTGGTACATTTGGCATTGACCGCCAGAAGAAGATTTAAAGTAATGGCCGTTGACCCCTCTCCGGTAGTGCGGGAAAAAGACTTCAATGCCTTTTATAAGATGCTGACCGCCTTATATCAGACTGGCAATGAATTACTGACTTCGGAGGTGAAATTAGGCGCAGATCCGGAGTTTATGATGATCAATACCAAAAGCGGCCGGCTGGTATCCGCATCAGAATTCTTTCCCCGGGATGGTATGGTGGGTTGTGACAATATCAGAATTCCCAATCGTCAGCAGCGGCCGGTAGCTGAGATCAGGCCTGCTCCGGAAACGGATCCCCTGGAGTTGATCGATAATGTAAAAAGAGCTCTAACCAGTGCCAATCGCATGGCATCTTACCGCAATGTAAAATGGGTGGCAGGCAGCCAGCCGGTCGGCGGCTATTCCATTGGCGGCCATATCCATTTCAGTAATTTGAAACTCAACAATGCATTGCTTAGAGCCCTGGATAATTTTTTAGGCATTACGGTATTTCTATTGGAAGTACCGGTTACCGCAGCCAAAAGACGGAAAAAATATGGCTTTTTAGCAGATTATCGAATGAAAACCCACGGCGGTTTTGAGTACCGTACCCCCGGCAGCTGGCTGGTTTCACAAAAAATCGCTACCGCAGTGATATGTTTAGCTAAAATTGTAGTCAGCCGCTATCTTTTTCTGGAAAAAACCTATTTGAACACAACTGATGCACAGGCTGCATTTTATGCCGGAGATCAGGATTATTTCAAACCCATTTTTGATGATCTGTGGCAGCAAGTAGGAAAGACAGACCTATATAAAAAATATATTGCGGAATTAGAGATCATTCCTTATATGATAGAAAACGCTCTGAACTGGGATGAGAAAAACGACCTGCGTAAAAAATGGCGGCTGGTCAATCCGAAAAACCAGGCGTCCAGACCCCCAGTCAGAACCAATGTTCAGCCCAAAGTTACGCCTGTAAGAAATGTGCAGGCAGGAAATTCCATCCGCGCATCCAGCCGCAGTTCCGGAGAAAAAGTAAACCAGGTCAAAAAAAATAAGATCAATACTGCGAAGCGTATCAATCTATCGACAGCAGATATGGGAAATGTGCAAAGAGGGCAGATCAATATTGACAGGATCGTTATTTCCAGCGAGATCAGAGGGCTGTAACATTTGGATAATCGTTGGATCATACTAAGTCTGAGAATACTTTTTCGATTTCAACATCAAAAGCGGTGATTTCCCATTGGTCGGAGTATTGATATAAAGTCTCCTGAATCAACTGGATAAAAAAATCCACTTCACTGTATTTAGCGGAAACAAGCGAAAAGCCGATTACAGAACGCTGCCACAAATCGTGGCCGGCCACTTCGCTTACCGAAATACTGATTCTGCTTTTCAGCCGTTCCGCAAGTCCTTTGATCAACATTCGCTTGTCTTTCAATGAATGGCTATACGGCAGAAAGACTTCTGCTTTTCCATAGGCGATGAACAAAAAACGACCTCCCTATCAGCGTATCAAATATATTATAACCTCGATATTAACAAAGATTACAATATTCGTCATATATTTGGTCATTTATTTATTTTCAGTAGTATGTTATTATAATAACTGTTGATTTGGGAAAATTAAGTAAAGAAAAAGAAAGGGTAGGGCATTGCAGTGAATATAGAACAATTTGTAGTATTTAAAGTGATCACCCAACAAGAAAGCTTTACGAGAGCTGCGAAAATATTGAACATGACGCAACCGGCTATAAGTGCTCAAATTAAACAATTGGAAAAGAAATATAATGTCAGCTTATTCGACCGTAGCAACTCAGGCGTTAAACTCACTGGTGCCGGGGTCATATTTTATAATTACAGCGAGAAAATCCTGTCCGTCTATAAAGAGATGGAAGCAGAACTCACCAAGAAGAACTGCTAGCACTCCCAGGGATGATATAAATAAAAAATAATAATAAATCAAATGAGCCGTTTTAACTCTCAGAGCAAAGAACTATCGAGATTTAGCGGCTCTTTTA
>CAZNPR010000118.1:0-3634 GCA_964574965.1 uncultured Syntrophomonas sp.
GTCCCCTGGTCAAATCTTTTTGCTGCATGTTTTCTTTTGGTTGGGAAACGCTATATACATAGTGAAATGATTTGAAAGGAGTTATTGTTTTGGGCGAAGATACGAATACTCCGGAAACCAATCAGGAAGAAAAACTGGAAAATATCAAAGAACTTGGACAAATGGAGATCCCTTCTTACAAAAGTGAAATACATTGTCTGACCATAAACGGACAGGTTGAAGGTCATATGGTCCTTTCACCCCAGAATAAAACCACCAAATATGAGCATGTGATCCCGCAGTTGGTGGCCGTAGAGGAAAATCCCAATATAAAAGGTCTGTTAGTAGTTTTGAATACGGTGGGTGGCGATGTGGAGGCTGGCCTGGCTCTGGCTGAAATGATCGCAAGTTTGTCAAAACCTTCGGTTTCCATTGTACTGGGCGGCGGGCATTCGATCGGTTCGAGTATTGCGGTCAGTGCAGATTATACATTTATTGCTCCTTCGGCTACTATGACGATTCACCCAATACGTTTGACCGGCCTGGTGATCGGTGTACCGCAGACTTATGAATATCTGGATAAGATGCAGGACCGAGTGGTTAAATTCATTATTGAACACTCCAACATCAAAGAGAAGACTTTCCGGGATCTGATGTTTAAGACCGGTGACCTGGCCCGGGATATCGGTACGGTTCTGGTGGGGGATGATGCAGTAAAATGTGGATTGATCGATGAAGTCGGCGGGCTTAAGCAGGCCATTGCCAAACTGAATGAATTAAAAGAACAAACCGGGAGGCTGATGCAATGATCCTTTATGACCCGGATCCCATGCAATTACTAAACCAGGAACCGCCCAATTATATTAACATCAAACTACCCTCGGGCGGACTTATCCTGGCCAAGCCTGCAGGCAATTATGAAATGCAGATCGTAAGTATAAGCTCCACCGATCCCCAGGACTTTATTAACAGCAGATACCAGCCGGGAAAAACGCTTAAAATGCAATTTACCTTTGATAATAATCAAAATTAATAAAGCGGCATTTAAAATAACAAACAGGCTCGTTATTAACTCATAACGAGCCTCAGACCGTCAAAAAAGGCTAAGTGCTGCGTTAACTTAGGAAGCCCGTTTATTCGACGTACTTCATGTACGCCTCAATCACGGTCATCCTAGTCGCCTTGCTCTTAACCTTTTTTGCTCGCTCTGGCATGGCGCCGACTTTATCGATACCCTGAGGCTCGTTTTAATTATTCGCCAACAAAAGTGGCTTTTCTGTTTTCGTTGAAAGCGGTCATTCCTTCAACCTGATCCTTGGTAGAGAACAGATTGGAGAACTTTTCTTTTTCCATCATCAAACCGGTATATATATCAACATCCAAGCTCACCTGGGTCAATTCTTTCAAGGCTTTGATCGCCAGAGGTGGTTTGAAGCTCAGCTTTTTAGCCAGTTTCATGGTTTTTTCTTCTAATTCAGCAATGGGGACCACATCATAAAGCAGTCCTATTTTATAGGCTTTGTCCGCCTTGAACATTTCACCCAAAAACATGATCTCTTTGGCGCGTCCGCAGCCGATAAATTTGGTCAGTCTTTGCGTTCCGCCGCCGGCCGGCAGAATACCCAGATTGATTTCCGGGAGACCAAAAACTGCATTGTCAGCGGCGATACGAAAATCACAGGCTAGAGCCAGTTCCAGGCCGCCTCCCAGACAGAAGCCGCCTATGGAAGCAATGGTGGGTTTATTCATATTGGCGATACTTAACATGGAAGACTGGGCGCGGTCGAGGAATTTTGCAGCTTGCTGAGGATTGTACTCGATGAGGTTGCGAATATCGGCGCCTGCGGCAAAAACATTTTCAGTTCCTCTGATAATAAAGACTTTTACTTCGGGGTCAGCGGCGACTTCCGTAAACAGTTGGGCGGTTTCCCCAAAACTTTCGTAACTGAAAGCGTTCAATACATTCGGCCGGTTCATGGTCATAATACCAATACCGTTCTCTTTATTATACAAAAAAGTTTTGTACTCCACTAAAACTCCCCCCAAAATTTATTTTTTTAGGAACATTTAAAATATTCTAACACAATAAAGAAAAAAATGGCAGAATATTCAATTTAAATACTAAAACAAATGCGCTGTTCATAGAATGAAACTAAATTACATAATCGGCGGTTACTTAAATGTCAAATTTATTGATCATAAGCCTGATGGCAGGATCGTGTACCGCAGTCGGTGCGGTCCTGCTGTTTATAAAAAGAAAATGGAGCAACCGGAGCCTGGCAGTTTTCCTGGGGCTGGCCTCAGGGGTAATGATCGCGGTGGTTTTCTTTGACATGCTGCCGTCAGCTTTTTTATTTTATGAAAAGTCCAAAGGACTGGCAGGCATACTGTCCGGCATCGCCCTATTGTTCCTGGCCGACAAAGTGTTACTTTCCCGAGCATCGGGTTACAGCAAATCTTTAATAGGGCTGGGTTATTTGATCATGTTGGGGATCGCACTGCATGATTTGCCGGAAGGGATCGCTATCGCCATGGGCAGTGAATTGAAGGACCGTACCGGTGCTGTGATCGCGCTGGGAATAGCCATCCACAATATTCCTGAAGGGATGGCCATTGCCGCACCTCTGATCATGGGGGGGATGAAGCGGCGCAGCATCCTTTTAAAAACCTGTCTGATCGCTCTGGTAACGCCGGCCGGTACCTTGCTGGGTCAAATGGCCGTCAGCAGCGTTCCACAGGCTATGCCTTTCTTATTAGGCTTTGCTTCCGGGATCATGCTTTACCTGGTCTTATTCCAGCTTTGGCCCCAGGCGGGAAAGAAAGGCGCCAAAGCACGATGGCTCGGGCTTATAGCCGGCCTGGTGATCATTTTTCTCGCTACCTTTATTTAATTATTTCGTATAAAAACCGCTTCGCTATCTGAAAATAAAGCTAAAAGCGAAGGGAATTCCAACATTATGAATTGGATCTATCTTTTGTTGGCCGCTTTGGCAGGCAGCGCGATGGCGGTGCAGGGGAGCTGGAATGCTGCACTGGGCAAAGTGCTGGGGATCTGGCAGTCCACTCTGGCCGTGCATGTGATCGGGACGGTCACCGTTTTGATCATTATGCTGATCATCGGCTGCGGCTTCGGCAGTTTTGCCAAGATCGGCAGTGCCCCATATTATGCGCTTTTAGGCGGGGTACTGAATGTGGTCATCATTTATGCGGTGGTAAAAGTGATCCCGTCGATCGGTGTGGGAAATGCCACCACGGCCATCATCGTGGCCCAGATCTCTACCGCCGTCCTGATCGATTGTCTGGGGATCTTCGGGATGAAAAAGATCGGCTTTCAGTACCTGGATATCCTGGGGATCGTTTTACTGGCGGTTGGCGCCCGCATACTATTGCTGAAATAGCCAAGAGGAAATTGATTTTTTAAACTATTCAAGACACGTATTTAAGCTGCTGATGGTAATATCAGCAGCTTATCTGTGCAAAATATGATTACTACTGGCTCAAAGGAGGAAATGGCCCAGGGCATTGAAAGTATAGCCAATTATCAAGATGCCGACGGTCACCAGACTAAAAAATATAGCTAGCAGTCGGGGCTTGATCACTTGTGACAGCATGATCAGGGAGGGGAGTGATAAGGCCGTCACACCCATCATAAAGG
>CAZNPR010000119.1:0-3629 GCA_964574965.1 uncultured Syntrophomonas sp.
ACCGGCATGGGATATTCGGTAACAAAAGGCTCCCCTTTCAGTTTCTTTAAAAGCATATCCACCGCCCGAGCGGAGCCTCTTTGCTGATGAAATACATTTCTGCGGATCCCTCGGGCCAGGTAGCCTTCTTCTGCCGGTGATCCTATTGCTTCCCCCCGGGCCAGTTTTATTGCCAGTTTCCCCAGGGCAGGCAGGGCACTGCGCATCTGTGCTGCAGAATTGCCGGTTTTTACGATATAGACCTCTTTTTTATATAGATCTGCGCCGGGATTTTCTTCATACATACCGGTCACAGCCGGAATATTCAGTCTCTCCTGCACCGCTGCGCAAACCCCGCCGCAGGCCATACCATAGCGGCCGGCATTGAAAGCTGGTCCGGCCACCACCATATCAGGTTTGAAGGTGGAAATGAGGTCCATCACCTCACTGGTTGCCTGTTCGATATTTTCATTAAAGTAGGTATCACCGCAGATCACCGTACCTACGATCTGCATAGTTTCACCCAGTTCTTTTATCAGCGCAGTCCCCGGTCCTACCGGACCTTCTTTGCTGAAGGGTGTGATATCGGCTTTTTCTTCGCCGCCGATCTGACCGAAGAATTGGTTCAAATAATGAACCACTCTGATTTCAGCCATGTAAGCTTCCTCCTTTTAACTAAACTGCTGCCGGATATTTTCCATTTCTCCAGTGATGGCGTCCATATCCAGTACCATCTCCATCATACTGATCTGGTCTTCGTAGACCTGGGGGTCGATCAGATCTTTTAATTCAAAGATATGGTAGACCGGCAGGTGCAAGGATACATTGGTCAGCGGTCCGGCATAGGTCGGATCCCCGTTGATCACGGTCTCAGCAGTGAGCCCGGCCGATTCGGCTTCTGCGCCGCCTAAAATCACCACTACTTTATCCGTGCCAAACTTTTCTGCTGTCTCTTTGATGCGGGATTGATTGGCCATGTCCATGGCCCCGGCAGCCGTTCAAACAAAGCATTCGGTACTGGTAAAGAGGATCTCCCCGCCGATGGTCTGCATGCATTCAGCAATGGCCGGTCCCGGGATCCCGTCACGGTCTCCTAAAATACAGATTTTCTTATCCTGAAAAAAGTTTTTATCCATAATTTTGATCACCTTTCCTGTATTATTTTTCTCTGATCAGCCGCTTAAAATCCCATGGCGCCCATACGGTTAAAGCCCAGTTCATTGGTGGCGCCGGTTATAGCTTGAATTTCTACCGTAATAGCTCCGCTTTTCTCCAGGGAGCCGGCAAACCCGCCGGCAATGATTTCACTGGCTTCGATATAGCCGATCACTTTGGCCATGGGTTTCAGTTCAATGATGGCATTGGCATTACCGCCACTGACCACTGCATCGGCCAGAGGATTGGCATCCGCCAGGGATTGGGACGCTCCGTCACGGCCGGCATATTCATCGGTGACCAGGGCGGTTTTGATTCCCAGTGATTCGATTTTCCGGCAGTTCATGATCAAGTCAGCGTCGGGGTTGCCAAAACCCTCTTCACTGATGATGACACCATCTACTCCCATGGATTCTACTAATTTGGCAGTAAAATTCGAACTCCGTTCCTTGTCCAGCAAGGTAACATTTTCATTGGTGACCACCACCCCCACAAAGTTCAGATCCTTGCCGTGCCGGGCATAGAGATCTTCAATGACGGGGTTGTTCATGTGATGATAGGTGGTGTTTTTATCACAGGCGGATACACAGTTGCCGCTGATGATCGCTCCATCCATCACTTCCGTGGGATAGATGATGGTGGGCATGATTTTTTTGACATCCAACCCGTAGAGATAGGTGTCATGCATCAGGCCCTGGGTCTGCAGCATATATACGTAGGCGATTTTAGGCAGATCCGGGTACAAGGTGAGCTGCTTTGCCAATGGCTCGGTCGTGAATACTTTGGTTTCATCCGGCTTTGCATCTGCAGCCAGCGCAGCAATGTATCTGGCTGCCTTAAGTCCGGTCAGCCGGACCGCTTCTTCATGTTCATGCTGGGGCAGGCCCTCAACTTTATCGCAAAGGACCACCAGATTCATAGTGGAGGAAAAAGGGGTGTATTCGGCGCCGGGACCTGACATGTCCACGATGCCCTCCTGAAAACCGACGATCTTACCCACGGTAAGCACCGTCATACCCTTGAGTACATTTGTCCGGCCGCTGCCCACCATTTCCCCATTGCCAAAAAGACCGGGAAACACTTGCCCTGGGCCTTCCACTTTGATCCGCGGTTCCAGCACGTCCTTGACCGGACAGATCCTGACTTCATCTCCGGGGCAGACAATATCGATCTCAATTTTAGCCAGCCGGTCATCCCGCAGATGATCGATCAGTTCCTGTTTATTTACATAAACGGTTCCGGCCTTGAATTCACTGGTATTTCCAAATTGCAGGTCTTTGACCTGAATGATGCCCAGTTCCAGTTGCAATTCGATTCCTCCCTTCTTACTGCGCGTATTGCTGTATTTTGTTCTCAATATCTTCCGGCGTTATCTCCTGCCCTGATAGTTCATCGATTTTTTCACCATTTTTGTAAAATAAAATGGCCGGCAGCCCCAGTACCTTCTGACTGATGGCCAGGCGCCGGTTGCCCGAAGTATCAGCGGAACAAAACTTCATTCTGCCCTGATACTTGTCGGCCAGTTCTTCCACGGAAGGCATCAACTCCAGACAGTGTTCGCATTTGGGTCCCCACCAGTCCACCATGACAACGCCATCGGCCTGCAGTACTTCCGTCTCAAAATTATCTTTGTTGACTTCGATCATATCGATGGTCCCTCCTTAATGTGACAATAAACCTGCCAGGGTCTCCCGGCTGATCTCGGTTATGGTCTTTTTGATCGCGCCTCCGGAAAAAACATGTACCAGAGGCAGCTGATCAAGATCGATGTGGTAGCGTCTTTCTACCAGTTCATTGCGGGTGGCATCTACTTTCACCAGCGCAAACTGATCATTGTATTGCCGGACAAAGCTATCGGCAATGCCTACTTTTTGAGTGCCTTCCATATCAGTGGGATCATAATAAATGACGATCACCGGTTTTTCTGCATGAAGGACTTCTTTTTCCCACAGTTCCGTTTCATGGACATATTTTTCCGCTGCCATGGCAGCAATTGCTCCATCACTGGCAGCCGTGATCACCTGGCGCAGGTATTTGTCCCGGACATCACCGGCAGCGAAAAACCCTTCTATATTGGTGGCCATTTTTTCATCGGTGATGATATAACCTGACCGTGTCACCTCTACCTGATCTTTGATCATGTCCGTCAGCGGCAACGTACCAATGTAAATGAATATCCCATTGACGGGATAGTCCTCTTCCGTCCCGTCTTTGATATTCTTAATGGTGACGCTTTCCACCAATTCATCCCCATTGATACTGGCGACAATGGAGTTCCACTTCCATTTGAGCTTGGGGTTTTTCTGCGCCCGCTCAAAGGAAACCTGATTGGCATCCACTTTGCCCTCTTCATGGATCACCAGCATGGTGACATTTTCAGCAAATTTACTGAGGTACTCGGCTTCTTCGATAGCCGCATCACCGCTGCCAACCACGGCAATATCCAGTTCCTCAAACAGTTCCGCATCGCAGGTGGCACAGTAGCTGACTCCTTT
>CAZNPR010000120.1:0-3592 GCA_964574965.1 uncultured Syntrophomonas sp.
ATATCGGCTACTCCATGACCATCGTGTCCGGTTCCACCATGGTATTGCGCAGGAAGTTCTCCGCCCGCAACTTCTGGAGTGACGTGCGCAAATATAATGTCAGCATCTTTGTCTATGTGGGCGAGTTATGCCGCTATATTTATAATCAGCCGGAACAACCGGATGATGGGGATAACCCGCTGAAGATGATTGCCGGTAATGGCATGCGCGGCGACTTGATGGAACCTTTGCGGAAGCGCTTTAACCTCGATACCGTTTACGAAATCTACGGAGCCACCGAAGGAGTGGGTTCCTTCCTAAATCTCGAACAGATTCCGGGCATGTGCGGCAGTCTGGATATGTTGGGCAGAAGGCAGGGCGAGATCATCAAATGTGATCTGAATACTGGGGAGATCATCAAAGACGAAAATGGTTTCTCAATAAAATGCGAAGTTGGCGAGACAGGGATTTTGATCTGCGAAATCAACGAATTAAACGTGTTTGCCGGCTATGTAAACAATTCTCAGGCTACCGAGGAGAAACTCCTGCATAACGTACTAAAGGCAGGGGACTGCTATTTTGACAGCGGCGATCTGGTGTGCCTGGGGGAAAAGGATTATTTCTCCTTTGTGGACCGTCTAGGGGATACCTTCCGCTGGAAAAGCGAAAATGTCTCCACCAACCAGGTATCCAATGAAGTCAACCGTTTCGGGCAGATGGAAGATGTCAATGTTTATGGGGTGCAGGTGCCGGGTATGGAAGGCCGCTGCGGCATGGCTGCCGTCAAACTGCTGGAAGGGGAAGTCATCGATTGGGCCAAACTGGGAGCCTTTGTAGCTGAAAAGCTTCCGTCTTACGCCCGACCCTATTTCATCCGGGTCCGTGATACAATCGATGCCACCAATAGTTTCAAACAGATGAAGACCCAGTTGCAGAAGGAAGGGTTCGATCCGTCAATCATTACAGATCCGCTGTATTTCCTGGATCCGGATCAATGTGTATATGTCCCGCTGACACCGGAACTGTATGCAAAAATCGTGGATCATACCATCAAATTCTGATTTGATGCACTGGGCTATTGTTCAAAAATGATCGGTCATAAAATGATGGCTGCCTGGTTACATGACCGGCAGCCATAAATATTCTTGCCGGTAACAGATAATGGCTCTATTTAACAATATTGAATATACGACGCGACAAAATGGGAAAATTAAGTATATGAGCAAACCATGTTGCTGCTCAATAACGGATAAGAAGGTGATGATATAAGTAATTCAAACATAACCAACCGGCTTATAAACGAAAAATCCCCTTATCTCCTTCAGCATGCCCACAATCCGGTAGATTGGTATCCCTGGAGTGAAGAAGCATTTGCTAAAGCAAAAACTGAAGACAAGCCGATATTTCTTTCCATCGGCTATAGTACATGTCATTGGTGTCATGTAATGGAACGGGAGTCTTTTGAAGATGAAGAAGTTTCAGCGGTTATGAATCGGGACTTTATTGCAATAAAAGTTGACCGGGAAGAGAGGCCGGATATCGATCACATTTATATGACCGTTTGTCAGGGGATGACCGGCCATGGGGGCTGGCCTTTGACCATTGTCATGACCCCTGAAAAGAAGCCTTTTTTCGCCGCGACTTACCTTCCCAAATCCAGCCGGGGCGGGATGAACGGCATGCTGGAACTGCTGCCGCGCATAGCCGCTTTATGGGCAGAGGACCGGCAAGCACTCGAGGCTTCAAGTGAAAAAGTAAGTGCGTGGCTGCAAGAGACAGACAGAAGTGAAAGGCAGGCGGTCACCCCGGAGATTTTTGAGAAGGCTTATAAAACCTATTACCAGACTTTTGATGATAAATATGGGGGATTCGGACGGGAACCAAAATTTCCTTCACCGCATAATCTGATGTTTTTGCTGCGCTATTATTATTACACCGGCGAGAAGCAGGCTCTGCAAATGGTGGAGAAGACCCTGGAAAAGATGTACCAGGGGGGAATCTATGATCATATCGGCTTTGGTTTTGCCCGTTATTCTACTGATCGAATCTGGCTGGTGCCCCATTTTGAGAAGATGCTTTATGACAATGCCCTGTTAGTGATGGCTTATGTGGAAACTTATCAGATAGGCCGGCGAGATCAATTTGCCAGGGTGGCAACAGAAGTCCTGGAATACATCCTGCGTGATATGACCTCTGCTGAAGGCGGGTTCTATTCTGCGGAAGATGCTGACTCTGAAGGCCAAGAAGGAAAATTTTATGTCTGGACTGAAGAAGAAGTTTTGTCAGTTGTGGGGCAGACAGAAGGCAGCCGGTTCTGTGAAGTTTATGATATAACTGCTCAGGGGAATTTTGAGGGCAAAAATATTCCCAATCTGATAAAGTCACAGGCGGATGAAAAGATCCGGACTGAGGCAGAAGAATCAAGAAAGAAGCTTTTTGCCTTTCGTGAAGCGAGGATACATCCTTATAAAGATGACAAAATACTTAGCGGCTGGAATGGTTTGATGATAGCAGCCCTGGCTAAAGCTTATGCAGTCTTGCAAAATCCCAGCTATCTTGATGCGGCCAGAAAAGCGCTGGATTTTATTCTGACCAAAATGCGCCGCCCGGATGGAAGGCTGCTCGCCCGTTACCGTCAGGGAGAGGCCCAATACCCTGCCTATGCTGCCGACTATAGTTTCCTGGTCTGGGCTTTAATAGAGTTATATGAAGCAACTTATGACTGCAGCTATTTGAAGACAGCGGTAGAACTCAATGACGAGATGCTCAAATATTGCTGGGACGAGGAAAACGGAGGACTATTTTTTTACGGCCAGGACGGCGAACAGCTCCTGGCCCGCCCCAAAGAGGCCTATGATGGCGCCATTCCTTCTGCCAACTCAGTTGCAACACTGAACTTTCTGCGTCTGGGGAAATTGACCGGGGATCCCAAACTGGAAGAGTTGGCTCATCAGCAGCTGGAGGTATTTGGGGAAAGCATTAATGCACAGCCAACCGCCCGCGCATTCTTTTTGACAGCAGCTATGTTTGCCTTAAAGCCCACTCGTGAAATCGTGATCACCGGGGAACCAAAGGAAGAAAAGACTGCTGCTATGTTGAAGGTGGTGCAGGAAAACTATCTGCCTGATACGGTTACTGTTTTTAATCCAGCCGGGGATGGTGAAGCTATTTTAAGTCTGGCATCTTATCTAAAGGACATGGTGATGATTGATAATAAGGCTGCTGCTTATATTTGTGAAAATTATGCCTGCCAGCAGCCGGTCACTGATATCATGGAACTGCAAAGCAGGATAGGAAATGAACGAAAAAATAACACCTGATGCACACAACTGTTTCAGTATTGATCCAATAGGTTATAATTAAATATTAGAAATGAGAGAAACAAGCAGGGGGCAGGATCATGCGCAGGAAGGCTTTAATAATAATAATAGCTGTCATTATGACAGCTGCCCTGGCTGGCTGCAATGCGTCAACGGAGAATACCGGAGGTCAGGTAAATTCATCAGAACCGATCAAGGTTTTGGTGAGTATTTTACCGCAAGCCGATTTTGCAAAAAGTATTGGCGGAGAGCAAGTGGAAGTCAATGTTTTGATCCCGCCGGGGGCCAACCCG
>CAZNPR010000121.1:0-3584 GCA_964574965.1 uncultured Syntrophomonas sp.
ACAGCTGGAACCTATTATCCCCTGGGTGGAGCGATAGCTGAAATATTGAATAAAAATGTTGAGGGAGTTAATGCTACCGCAGAGTCGACCGGTGCCTCCGTTGCCAACATCAATCTCCTCAAAGAAGGAAACGTACAGATCGCTTTTGTCCAGAACGATATTACTTATTATGCCGATAAAGGCGAAGAAATGTTTAAAGATCAAAAAGTTGAAGGATTAAAGGCATTGGCCACGATCTATCCTGAAACAGTACAGCTGATCACATTGGCTGATAATAATATAAAATCAGTAGCCGACTTAAAAGGCAAAAAAGTAGCCGTGGGTGCGGCCGGCAGCGGTGTTGAAGCTAATGCCCGCCAGATCATGGCAGCTGAAGGGATCACCTATGATGATATCGATGAACAGTATCTGTCTTTTGCAGAAGCGGCCAATGGATTGAAAGACGGTAATATCGATGCCGGCTTTATCACAGCTGGCTTCCCGACTGCTGCGATTCAGGACTTGTCAGCCCAGCATGAAGTCTTATTGATCCCTGTATCTGATGCAACTGCAGACAAACTGATCGCTGATTACCCCTTCTATACTAAAGTGGTCATCCCCGCCGGAACATATCAGAATCAGGCTGAAGATATAAAAACGCTGGCGGTAAAGGCTATGTTGGTGGTTACCGATGATATGGACGAGCAACTGGCCTATGATATAACCAAAGCTATTTACAGCAATCTGGATGCACTTAAGGCCGCTCATGCAGTTGGGGAACTGATCGTTCCTGAAACAGCTAAAGAAGGTTTGTCCATACCAATGCATCCCGGTGCGGAAAAATATTTCAATGAATAATTGGTAAGGAATCAATACTATGATTTCCAGACAATGGTACATAACAACCGGGGTAGCCATCTTAATAATGGTTCTGTTATTATTAATAAGTGTTCCAACAGTAGTCTTAAGCAATCAGGATGGAACGATCCGGTTGTTGGTGCCGCTGTTAAAGGAAAAAGCATTTACGGTTGAGTATTTACATTCAGTAAACAAGACGCCGGTGCAGGAGCATTTTGTTCCTGCACCGGATCATAAAATATTGCTTACCGGAACTGAGTTCAGGTCTTTAGGAGTTGGAACTCCTTTTTTGCCCGAGGAAGGTCAACTCGTGAATGATCAGGGTGTTTACCGCCTTTCTGGTATGAAACGGTCTTTTCAAAAGATCAGTTATGTGCCCCTCGCCTTCACCAGGCATACTTTGTTAGCCGAAGGGAAGAAGTATTATTTCAGCGATTATTTTGCAGACGGTCATATTGCAGTCGTGAAATTAGAACAATATACACTCATTGAATTGATCCAATATCAATTTCAGAAAGGAAGTTAGCTTTGGAGCAGAAGGATCTTAATAATGAAGCAATAAATAATGAAGCAGACGACAGGGAAATAAAAGAAGAAATCGACATGCAAAAGTTTCTGGCCAAGTATGACCGGGAATCAGATTTTCGTATTTTCGAAGGTCCGGTGCGCTGGATTGTGGGCCTGATAGCTATAAGTTTTTCCCTTTTTCAGTTATATACGGCTATATTCGGTTCATTGGATGCTCATATGCAAAGAGCGGTACATCTTTCTTTTGCCATGGCTCTGGTTTATTTGCTGTTTCCCAGCCGTAAAAGCTGGTCACGGGAACATTTACACTGGATCGATGTGATCCTGGCTATCATTGCTGCCGCGATGCCGCTTTATGTGGTGGCCAATTATCAGGAACTGGTTTTAAGAGCCGGACTGATGACACCAATTGATATGGTTTTCGGGGCAATCGGGGTATTATTGGTTCTGGAAGCGGCCCGACGTGTCGTTGGCTGGCCGATCGTTACCATAGCATTACTGTTCCTTGTTTATGCTTTTGCCGGCCCCAATATCCCAGGTACTTTTGCCCATCGAGGCGTTAGTCCGGAAATGATGGTGCAGCATCTATATTTTACCACCGAGGGAATTTTCGGCATCCCGCTGGGAGTCTCTGCTACTTTCATATTTCTGTTTGTATTATTTGGTGCTTATCTGGAAAAATCCGGATTAGGACAGTTCTTTATCGATCTGGCTAATGCAATAGCTGGATGGGCAAGGGGCGGGCCTGCCAAAGTAGCCGTATTATCAAGTGCCTTGATGGGAACTGTGTCGGGGAGTTCCGTGGCTAATGTGGTGGGGACCGGCAGCTTTACCATACCGATGATGAAAAAATTGGGTTATAAACCGGAATTCGCCGGAGCAGTTGAAGCAGCAGCTTCGACTGGGGGACAATTGATGCCGCCGATCATGGGGGCAGCAGCCTTCTTAATGGCTGAAATGGTAGGCGTACCCTATATTGACATCGCCAAAGCAGCAGCGATTCCTGCACTTCTATATTTTACCGGGATTATGATCGGAGTTCATCTGGAGGCAAAAAAAAATGGATTAAAGGGAATCCCACGCGATCAATTACCCAAAATAGGAAGACTGCTTTTGGATAGGGGTCATTTGGCTTTACCCCTTATCGCTATCATTTATCTGCTGGTATCGGGTTATACACCGATGCGCGCCGCCTTGTGGGCTATAGCATTGACGATTATCGCATCCATGTTCCGGGCTTCCACCCGCATGTCAGTTCAGGATATCATCAAAGGGCTGGCTGACGGAGCCAGAAGCGCGTTAGGTGTAATCATCGCTTGTGCCTGTGCTGGAATCATTATCGGTGTGGTTACCAAAACTGGCCTGGGACTTAAGTTAGGTTCGGTTTTGATCGATCTGGCCGGAGGCTACTTATTGCCTACATTATTTTTTACCATGATCACTTCTATCATTCTGGGCATGGGGGTACCGACTACGGCCAATTATATTATAACCGCCACCATTGCCGCACCAGCGATCATCCAATTAGGGGTGCCAATATTAGCAGCGCATTTGTTTACTTTCTATTTTGGTATCATTGCTGATATTACCCCGCCGGTAGCCCTGGCAGCTTTCGCAGGTTCTGGTATTGCTCGCGGCAATCCGTTTATGACTGGAATAAGAGCTTCCATGCTGGCAGTTGGTGCCTTCATAATTCCTTATATATTTGTTTTTTCACCGGCATTATTATTGATTGACGTCAGTTTGCCTAAGATATTGATACTGCTTTTTACTTCGATAACCGGTATGACTGCAGTATCAGCAGCGGTATTTGGGTTTTTCTCTACTAAAACCGGGTGGATCGACCGGCTATGTTTTTTGGTCGGTGGTCTGTTACTGATCGATCCCGGCATAACGACTGACATAATTGGTGTTTGCTTGTTGGCAGTGGGGATGGTCTTTCACTTGCTGAAAAAGAAGGCTGATGAAAAGAAAGGAATTGTTTATTTATAAAAATATTAGGTAGAGTAAAAAAGCGAGGGCACTACAATGCCGTCGCTTTTGTTTTATATTTTATTGATTATTGGTAAAGATAGTAAGGCATCCGGCTGATTACAAGGTATAATGATTTTAGTTTTCATAAGGAGGATAAAGCAGAGTGGAAAATACAAAAGAACAATGGAACGAAAAAGATAAACGTTATCACTGGCAATTGGAAGATATATATGACGATGAGCAAA
>CAZNPR010000122.1:0-3564 GCA_964574965.1 uncultured Syntrophomonas sp.
CCTGCCCCTGCTTCTACAATGCTCCTGTAATCCCACAGGAAATATTTCGGTGTAGTCATAGTATAGCCTCCTTTCTCTCCCTCTATTTATTGGAACCGATCAGCACGTTCATCAGTTTGTCATTGCCGTCCGGGGTCAGGTCCTGACAAATGTGTTTGACTTCACTATAGGCCAGCAGGGAATGATAGCAGCATTCCCGTCCGTAACCGCTTTGCTTGTAGCCGCCAAAAGGAGCATCAGGACGCAGTACATGCCAGGTATTGATCCACACGGTGCCAGTACGCAGACGTCCGGCGATACGCTGTGCCCGGGCAACATTTTTGCTGCAGATCCCGCCGCCCAGGCCGTAAAGACTGTCATTGGCAATGGCGATCGCTTCTTCTTCGTCATCATAAGGGATCACACATTGTACCGGACCGAAGATTTCTTCTCTGACCTGGGTCATCTGGTTATTACAGTTAATGAAAATGGTAGGTTCGAAGAAAAAGCCTTTTTCATACATGCCCTGGGTCAAACGGCTGCCGCCGTATGCCAGCTGGGCGCCTTCCTCTTTGCCGATCCTGACATAATCCATAATGGTGTTCAACTGTTCGTTACTGGCAATGGGACCCAGATCGGTAGTGATGTCCATTTGATCACCAATGATCATTTTTTTGATCTTTTCGATCATGCGCTCCACCAGTTCATCCTGCATGTGGCGCGGAACTAAGAGCCGGGTGCCGGATTCACATACCTGACCGGAGTGGAATAAAAAGGCCAACAGACACATATTGGCCGCTACATCCATATCCGCGTCATCCAGGACCAGTATGGGAGATTTGCCCCCCAGTTCCAGAGTGGTCCGCTTGATGGAGTCGGCAGCCAGGTGGGCGATAGACTTGCCCACGGCAGTAGAACCGGTAAAGGCAATTTTATCGACCTCAGGGTGTCCGGCCATATAATTGCCCACCGCCGAACCGGGGCCGGTAATGACATTGAAAACACCTGCCGGGACTCCGGCGTCATAAAGCAGTTTGCCAAGTTCCAAAGTAGTGACCGGGGTTATACTGGCGGGTTTCATTACCAGGCTGTTGCCCATCACCAGGGCCGGGGCGATTTTAAAGATGGCTAAGATCAAGGGAAAGTTCCAGGGGGTTATACCTGCGCAGACGCCGATCGGTTCACGCCGCCAAAAAGTATGCATCGGGGCGACCCAGGGAGGAGAGAAAAAGGAATGTTCCACCAGGGGCAGTTCCTTGGCGATCATGGCACTCAGCAAGAGAGTAGCACTTACTTCCGCGGCATCGACGGTAGAAGTCCGGCGGATGGTGGCTCCCGAAGTAACAGACTCCAGATAAGCCAGTCTATCCTTGTTGGCTACAGCCAGCATGGCAGCGTTCATGAGTACAGCAGCCCGTTCTTCTATGGGCTTGCTCGACCAGACTCCTGATTCAAATGTTTCCCGGGCGTACCCTAAAGCATCGTCCACATCTTTCTTGGAAGCCCGGGGGACGGTAGCTACGACTTCCTGGGTACAGGGGTTGATCACTTCCATCTTTCCCTCTGCATGCCCGGATGTCCATTGACCATTGATAAACATCTGGTATTCCATGACCTGACTCATCGATGATACCTCCTTATAATTTGATTTAGTGCAAAAGGGGATATCGATTTTAAAACATCCCCTGCACGAATCAGTTGCGAAGTATTGGTAAAAAATGTATCTTCTTTTTAACAATATTCGCTGCAAATTATTTTATCCCTTGTTTTATGAAAGTGAAATTCTTAGCAAATGGGTTGGATGCATTGCAGAAGGTCAAAAGATAAATCTCGGGGAAGCTATTTATTGCTGCGGCTGGCTTTCCAGGCAGCAAATATGGCCGGCAGCATACTGGCAAAAAGAATGCCGAAGATACATAAGGTAAAGTTTTTTTCCACCTGGGGGATATTACCGAAAGTATAACCGCCCAGCAGGAATACCAGGACCCAGCATATACTACCTGCTCCATTAAAGATGGAGAAGGTGCGTTTGTCCATCTCCCCGACGCCGGCTACAAAAGGGGCAAAGGTTCGGATGATCGGAAAAAAACGGGCGATAAAAATGGTTTTATTACCGTGGTGAGCGAAAAAATCCCGGGTACGGTACAGATATTCTTTTCTTAGAAAGCGGATATTTTTCTCAAAAACGATGGGGCCTAAATATCTGCCAATGCGAAAATTGACTTCATTGCCTAATATGGCAGCCGCCATCATCAGGGCTGAGATCGCCAAAAGATTGATTTCGCCGCTGGCACCCAGGGCGCCGATGATGAAGATCATCGAATCACCGGGGAGAAACGGGAAGACGACCAAGCCTGTCTCACAGAAGATGATCAGAAAAATAATCACATATGCTATATTTCCGTAATTTATTATCAAATAGGTCAGGTAGTCATTCAAATGTAATATGACATCCCAGACCAAGGGCCAGGTTATTTCCACTAATAATTCCTCGCAAAAAAATTCTTCATAACAGTATACAACAAACTTTGAGTTCAGTCGAATAAAGCAGTTATATGTTGCAGGGTCAAACTTGCTTCAGCCGCGTATGTTTGCTGTTAGAAAGTCAAATGATAAAGGTATGGCATGGCCTTTGACCAGCCAACAGCAAGTAAAAGAAGGAGGATTCATTATGGCCTTGCTTGGAAACCCGTTTATCGCCAATGTACCAAAACAAATGAATACCAGTGAATTGATCCAGGCCCTCAGGGTAGATATCGTCGGAGAAGTAGAAGCCATTATAGGCTACGAAGCTCATGCCCAGGCTGCCCAGGATGAAAGAGTAAAGAAGATCCTTTACCATATTGCTGATGAAGAAAGGCGCCATGTGGGAGAACTGCAGCAGCTGCTGTTTATGCTTAATCCTACTGATCAGCAGTTCTTCGATCAGGGTCTGCAGAAGATCCAGCAGCAGATCAATCAGAACTTCCAACAGCCATTGCAATAATCAGCGCGATAAAAACGGCCAATCATTGCGTTAACACGCAAGTACCGCTCAATCGACAATGCCAATGGGGACATTCCCTATGAGGGTGTGTCCCCTTACCTTAACTTACGCCTCAATCGCGGTCCTTCCGTGTTGCCTTATGCTTGACCATTTTTATTCGCTCTGAAAGTTGGAATGGAAAACGGCCAATCATTGCGTTAACACGCAAGTACCGTGCAGCAGCGGCTCTGGCACGCTGCTGCCTTACATTCTGGCTAAAACCAGCAGCATCAAAAGGTAATGGCAGGCGCTGCCGGCCAGAACAAAAAGATGAAAGATTTCATGAAAGCCGAAGTCTGGCAGGTCAATGAAAGACGGTTTGACCCCGTAAATAATTCCTCCAACAGTATAGAAAAGTCCGCCGGTAAGCAGCCAGATAAAACCAGCCGCGGGCAGGGCTTGGCTCAACGGGACGAAGGCTATCAAAGCCAGCCAGCCCATAAAGATATAGATGCCGGTCGTCAGCCAGCGGGGGGCGGAAAAATAAAAAAGCGTCAAAGTGATTCCACCGATGGCCATCGCCCATATGCCAGACAATAGACCGGTCCGCCAATTTCCTG
>CAZNPR010000123.1:0-3536 GCA_964574965.1 uncultured Syntrophomonas sp.
CAGCAGATGAAATTCTCCGCGTTTGAACTGCTGCAGGGTATTCAAGCGTTTGGTCTGGGGGATATCTCCATGCAGAGACCGGGAGGCGTACCCTTTGCGGGTGAGAAAGCTTTGCACCCGGTCAACAGCGATGCGGGTATTGCAGAATATCACACAGCTTTCCGGCTGCTCAAAAAGCAGCAAACGGTCTAATTGAGTATTTTTTTCATTATGGTTGACCCGGTAATAGACTTGTTGGGTGGTTTCCACCGTCATGACCGGGGATTCTATTTCAATGGTCGCCGGATTTTTCATGTTTTCCCGGCATAGTTTACGGATTTCTTCAGGAATGGTAGCGGAGAACAATAGCGTGGTCCTGCTTTTCGGCAGGGTTCTGATGATCCTTTTGACCTGATCAAAAAAGCCCATATCCAGCATGCGATCCGCTTCATCCAGGATCAGGAAACGTATCTTGTCGGTGCGAAAATTCCCATGGGTAATATGGTCGAATACCCGGCCAGGCGTGCCGGTGACCAGTGAAATACCACTGCGCAGGGTCTGGATCTCAGTATTGATATTATGCTGCCCATAGACAGCGGTGGTTTTATGTTCAAGATGAGCCGCCATTTTCTTCAAGTCACTGTCCACCTGGACTGCCAGTTCCCGGGTGGGGGTGAGGATCAATCCTTGTGGGCCAGGTGCGGCGGGATCGATCATTTGCAGCAGGGAAACCCCGAAAACAGCAGTCTTGCCGCTGCCGGTCTTGGAAATGACGATCAGATCTTCTTGTTTCAACATATGAGGAATAGCCCGGGCCTGTACTTCAGTAGGCGCTTCAAAACCCATCTCTTCAAGGGCTTTTAAAATCGGGGGGATGACCCCCATTGCTTTAAAACTGTTTTCCATATTATTCTTCTTTCATCTTTGCTAGCTTTCATTGTATCACTTCTCATAAAGTGACAAAAGGGGGGAAACAAGAGAATGGCTGTGTCTCTGATTTAAATGATTCGGAAAATTCCTGGTTGATTTAAAGGATTCTATGGGCGGACAAAGAATATCAAAGATAATGGCAGACAACGTTTCGTGTGATCTATTGCTTCCCTTATAAATATGTAGATGCCGGCAGCGTAGATTTGGCGGAAAGGAAAGGAGTATCAGCAATGGCTTATTCAATGAGGCTTATCAAACAGTTCAAAAATGAATTTGATAATAGCATTGTGAAAGATCTAAAAAGCAAGAAGGATCGATTCCCCGACTGTGAGAAATTGATCGCCAAGTGGGATAGCCTGCATGCTCAAGAAGAAACCCTGCCACAGGATCTGAAAACATTGCTGGAAATAGCCAACCATATCAGTGTCGCTAATGTGCTCCTGGAGGAACCAAGGGCATATTGTGAGCTGATGGAATATGAAGTCCCTTTGCCGGGCGGGCAGGAAAAGATGGATTTTCGTCTGCATTACAAAGAATCACAGATCAATTGTGATGTGAAGACCATCCAGCCGGAACCGAAAAACAGATGGGAAGCCTATAAAGCTTTTATGCAGAAGGAGTATATGCCGGAACTTATCGACCCTACCCCGGAAGAGGAAGAAAAACGACGCATCATGTACATGCCGCGGGCGCTGATGGTGGATTATACCGTGGAATTTGAGAATAAGCTGACTTTATTGGAAAAGAAGCCGGGAAGTATGTTTGTGTTAACTTTTTGCGGTGACGGGTATGACTGGAATTCCCGGCTGCTGGCCGACTTTGCGGAATTTTACCTTAGGGGCGTGCATAATACGGATGATCCTTATGCTCAAATCGGTGCGGAGTATTTGGAAAAAAACAAGATAATATTTAAGAAAAATATCGATTACTTTGGTTATCATGAAAGACAAAAGAATAATATCAAATATAAATGGTATGATCCGAATATCAGGAGAAAATCAGGGAAGTAATGTTCTTTATCTATATATGATGAACTAAATCGGGAGTCCAAAGACAGACTCCCGATTTTTTATATTTGCTATTACCGTCAGGATCTACTGAGCGTGGCTTATTATAGGTAGGTTATATTCTGACCGGTGTATATTTCCATCATTTCGCGCTTGATTTTTTTGCGGATCTTGCTTTTTTCATTGCTGCTGAGATTGGCTGGCGCAGTGCCAAAAAGATAATTATCCAGATCAAAATCCTTCAGCATCATTTTGGTATGGAAAATATTATCCTGATAAACGTTTACATCGATCATCTGGTATAATTTGCGGGTCTTGGCGGAAATAAAGTTCTGGATGGAATTGATCTTGTGATCGATAAAAAACTTGTTGCCGCCAAGATCACGGGTAAAGCCACGTACCCGGTAATCGATGATGCTGATATCAGGCTTGAAAGTATTGATCAGGTAATTTAAGGCCTTAAGCGGGGAGATTTCGCCGCAGGTTGAAATGTCGATGTCAGCACGGAAGGTGCTCACCCCTTGGTCAGGGTGGTTTTCCGGATAAGTATGAACGGTTATATGGCTCTTGTCCATGTGGGCCACCACGGCTTCGGGCAGCGGCCCCGGGGATTCGGAGTTATTGTCAGCGCAGCCTTCCGATCTGCATTGATTGGCATCTTCAGCAATGAGGATGGTGACGCTTGATCCCTGGGGGTCATAATCCTGCATAGCAATGTTGAGAATATTGGCGCCGATGATACTGGCTACGTTGGTCAATATCTGGGTAAGCCGTTCGGCGTTATATTCTTCATCGATATACTCGATATATTCGGCACTATGCTCCGGAGTAAGGGCATAGCAGATGTCATACAGATTAAAACTTAAAGTCTTGGTGAGATTATTAAAACCATAAAGCCGCAATTTCTTTTTTATCGGTCTGATCTCCATACTATTCTTCTCCTTCAGGCTGCGTCTATCATAGCAGGAAGAAATTTTATTCGCTGCAATGATGGAAGAATACTACTTCTGTCCGCTAGTGTCAAGGGTATAGAAAGGACGGGTCACAAGAACCCGAAGGGGCAGGACATAATGCTGTTTGATTCCTTACAGTGAGCGATTTCATATTATATCTTATAAGGGATCGCATGTTTTGAAGTGGGGGAATCACAATGGCCGATAGTTTATTCTCCTGGTCGACCCTGATGACTTTGTCCGGGGCGGCGATGATCACTTTTTTGATCGTATTATATACCGGCAGGGTAGTCGACAACTGCGGATGGTGGAAATTTGGCACCGATCTGTATGCTGCGCTTTGGGCATTCTTGATCCTTGTGGCTGCCAATATAGCTAACGGTGCGGATTTTAAAGATTGGCGCCTTTATGTCCTGGCATTTTTGAATTCTTTCCTGGTAGCTGCCTCCGCAGGTAAGTTACGGGATAAATCGGTGGTTGAGGATCAAAGGAGGCAAAACGGCAGGAATAACCAACACAATTGACGAAATTTGATACAATAGAAACAGAATGATAGTTGAGGAAATGTTCCAGCAGCAAATGGGGTCAAGCATCTACAGGAATCAGGTTAGAAATTAGATATCATAAAATCACTTAAAGGAGAATGATATTATGATCATCAATCTTA
>CAZNPR010000124.1:0-3521 GCA_964574965.1 uncultured Syntrophomonas sp.
AGTGGCTGGACAAATGGCAGCAAAACGGCTGGAAAAACAGCAAAAAGGAAGCCGTGGCCAATCAGGACCTGTGGAAGGCATTGCTGAAACTGACGGCAGTAAACCGGGTCACCATAAAAAAAGTCAAAGGTCATGCAGGAGATGAGTGGAACGAACGTTGTGACCAACTGGCACGCCAGGCCATCACCAGCCTGAGCAGCCAATAGTATAGGGGGGAAGAACTTAATGTGGCAGGAAATCTGTGATCGTTATACCACCTGGCGGGTCAGAAGAAAACTGACCACTTGCGGAAAAGGCTTACGGGCGAGAAATCCCGGGCTGATTTTTCTCGGGGAAGGTTCCGAAGTACATGTGGGCGATAATGTTTTGCTGGAAAGGGATGTAAGGCTTTCCACCGGTGCCGGCGGCAAAATCTATATTGGCGACAATTCCTACCTGGGGGATGGCTGCAATGTGCTGGCGGTAGAAGAAGTCACCATCGGCAAGAATTGTTCCATCAGCTGGCATGTATTGTTTATGGATACCTCCTCCCATCCCCTGGGGGTCAGAGGGGAGATCCCCACCACCAAGATCGGACCGGTACATATCGAAGATCATGTCTGGATCGGCTGCCGGGCGGTTATATTAAAAGGCATCACGGTAGGAGAAGGGGCGATCATCGCCAATAACGCCGTTGTCACCAAGAATGTGCCGCCTCGTACCATGGTAGCCGGTAATCCTGCCAAAGTCGTGAAAGAAGATGTTATCTGGGAATGATTTTTATATGAGTAAGATCGAAATAATTCTGCAGCGGGATGGTCAGGACAGCCAGGGCATGATCGGCATCAGGGTGAAGGACCAGGAGGCTACGATTGCTGATCTGCTTGATGCCTGGCAGCCCCTTTGCGATGACAAGCTGTTTATAAAACAGTATGGAGACCAACTTTCCGGCATCTGCAAAGGATGCATCAACAACTGCTGCAATACCGCCTATGTGATCCCCGATCTGATCGCTTTCAAGAAAATGGCAGCTTTCCTGCAGCTTGACCACCGGCGTTTTATCGCCGATTATTTTGACCGGGAAAAAGTTGCCGCCGGACTGCTGCGCATGCGTCCCGACCCCTGCATCTTTCTCCAGAATAATATCTGTACCGTTTACCCTTTCCGCAGCCTGATCTGTCGCTTTTACCTGTGCAGCAACATGGAGGGTGACTGTGAACAGCTGATCTATTCCGTTGCCTGGGCCGGCAGTGCCGCCTTGCAGATCTTTGCCGAACAAAATCAGTTGATCGCGCCCCTTCCCCAGGCAGGCTTAAGCAGTTTTGACCTGATGTTCAAGCGGCTGTTGGAAGAATACCGGGATACGCCTATGGTAAAGCGTTTCCTTAATGCCGGTGATTATAGCGATATTCCGCTGGCACTATTCATTCCCTGAGGTTTTTTCCTCTGGCGGCAGGATTTTATCCCGTTAAAAGGAATATATATTTTGGTTGTTTTTTTACCTGCAGCAGGATATTTGCTTTATATCATCCAGCTTATATTATAAAATAAGAAAATATTACAATTTAATTGAGGAGGGGAAAAATTTGTATTTAAGAAACAAAACCTGGCTGGCCATTGTATTGAGTCTGGTCATGATGTTCTCATTGCTGGCCGGCTGCGGCGGTGGGGGCACTGACAAAGGCGCTGACAAGGCGGCTGCTGAAACCATCAAATTAGGCTTCTTAGGAGCCACCACCGGTTCTGTTGCCAATTACGGCATCCCCGGCGAAAAAGGGATGAAACTGGCCATCAAAGAAATCAATGCAGATGGCGGCGTGTTAGGCAAACAGCTGGAAGGAGTCTATGAAGACAATAAGGGCGATAATGCCGAAATCGCCAATATCACTACCAAATACATCACCCGGGATAAAGTTGCAGCCTTGATCGGTGATCCTTGCACCGGGCTTACCAAAGTAGCTGCAGATATTGCCCAGAAAAATAAAGTGGTTATTTTCTCCGCCGGGGCTACCGGAGCAGGAGTCGTGGAAATCGGGGATTATGTTTTCCGCAATACCTTGCTGGATATCTTTGCTGCACCGGCAGTTGTGGACTGGATGCTGGATGACCAGGGTTGGAAGAATGTAGCCATCATTACTTCTTTAAACAATGGCTACAGCACTGCATTGACTCCGGTTTTCAAAGAAGCCCTGCAAGCCAGAAGCGCCAATATCGTCCTGGAAGACAGTGTCAATGACGGAGAGACCGACTTTACAGCTCAGGTCACCAAACTGAAGAATGCCAAAGCTGATGTTTTGGTATTTACCGGATATTATACCGAAGCCGCCCTGATCATGAATGAAGCCCAGAAGCAGAATCTGGATATCAAACTGATCGGCGGCGATGGACTTTACGGCCAGGATCTGGCCAAATTAGGGTTATCTGCTGTGGAAGAAAAAGTTATTTTCTATTGCGGTTTTTCCACCGACCAGCCCAGTGAAGAAACGGCCGCTTTCCTGGAAAAATACCGGGCAGAATATAATGAAGAACCGGATATGTTTTCCGCCCAGTATTATGATGCGGTCAAGATCATTGCTGACGCCATGGAGAAAAGCGGCAGTGCCGACCCCACATTGTTCAGGGCTGAACTGGCCAAATTAAAGGATTACCCGGGCGTATCCGGCCAGACCTCTTTCAGAGCCGACCGGGAACCCATCAAGAGCCCGGTATTCCTGATGACCGTAAAAGACGGGAAGTTTGCACTGGTCAATAAGATACCGGTTGAGGTAAAATAAACAGGGTTTAAAAGTAAGTTTCGCAAAATGGCCCGCCCGTAATGGTCGGGCCATTTAAGCGGAAAAGCGTGTTTGTTGGGAAGTAGAAAGTTGAAAAGTAGAAAGTTGAAAAGTTGAAAGTTGGAACGGGGCTAGGGGCTAGGAGTCAGGGGCTAGGCGACCATCGCTCCATGCTTTGTAGGGGTCGACGACCCTGTCGACCCGCCTGCATAAGCAGAGAACCGCGCTCGTGCGCTGTAGGGGCGACTATTAGTCGTCCGTTTCCTTGGAAAGTTGAAAGTAGACCGGGCTTTTCCGGAACACATTGATATGCTCCTGACCGAAACACAACGCCGCCAGCATTTGCCAGCAAGAGCAGTCACAATTATACAGAGTTTAACAACAGCAACGGGGAAGACTGTGTTAAACTGTGTATAATTGAATCGAAACAGGGGAGGAACTTTATGTTCTTGGAACAATTCTTGAACGGACTGACATTGGGCAGTACGTACGCCTTGATCGCCCTTGGTTATACCATGGTGTACGGTATCATTCAACTGATCAATTTCGCCCACGGGGAAATTTATATGTTTGGTGCCTTTGCCGGTCTATTTTTAGTAACAGTCCTGGGAGTCAACCTGTTTGTTGCCCTGATCGGAGCCATGCTATTCTGTATGCTCCTGGGCGTATTGGTGGAACGAATTGCTTACCGTCCGCTCCGGGGCAAGTCTTCGCGCTTGTCTGCCCTGATCAGCGCCATCGGTGTGTCCATATTCTTGTCGACTTTGA
>CAZNPR010000125.1:0-3426 GCA_964574965.1 uncultured Syntrophomonas sp.
CTTTGGAGCCATCGGTCAATCTGCTCGATTACATTATTCAAGCCGGGCAAAAAGTAATTGGTATCGGCAAGATCAAAGATATATTTGCCGGACGCGGTATTAGTGAGTCATATCCAACAGAAAATAACGATGATGGGATCGATAAAATAATCAGTGCCATGAGAAATCATTGCAATGGTTTGATTTTTGCTAATTTGATTGATTTTGACCAGCTTTACGGTCATCGCAATGATCCCGCAGGCTATGCGGCAGCCTTGGAAAGATTTGATGCACGCCTGCCCCAAATCATGGAGCAGCTTGGAGAGAATGACCTGCTGATCATTACGGCGGATCACGGCTGTGACCCCACCACTAAAGGGACTGACCATACCAGGGAATACGTGCCCTTGTTGGCATACGGACCAGGCCTTAAGCAAGGAACAGATCTGGGTCTAAGAGAAACTTTTGCTGATGCAGGGGCGACGATTGCAGAGCATTTGAAGATCGTCAGTTATGATCTGGGCGGAACAAGTTTTTATCCGGAAATGAGGATGAAATAATGAATGTGATCGATATCATTAGGCGCAAAAGAGACGGATATGAGCTGAGCCGCGAGGACATCTCAGCACTAGTGCAAGGTATCAGCAGCAATCAGATCCCTGATTATCAGGTATCCGCATGGGCTATGGCGGTTTATTTTAACTCAATGAATACCAGGGAAACCACGGATTTGACTATGGCCATGGCAGCTTCCGGTGATGTTATAGATCTGTCTGCCATTGCCGGCATCAAGGTCGACAAGCACAGCACCGGCGGAGTAGGGGATAAAACTACCTTGGTTGTGATGCCGCTGGTTGCAGCAGCCGGGGTACCGGTTGCAAAAATGTCAGGACGCGGCTTGGGCCATACCGGAGGAACCATTGATAAATTTGAATCGATTCCCGGGTTTCAGGTAGAAAGAGAACATCAGCAGTTCATTGATCAGGTAAACAGGATCAAGGCGGCCATCGTTTCCCAGACCGGGAATTTAGTGCCTGCTGACAAAAGGTTATATGCTTTAAGAGATGTTACGGCAACCATTGATAGCATACCTCTGATTGCTTCCAGTATCATGAGCAAAAAAATTGCCTGTGGGGCACAAGGGATCGTGCTGGATGTCAAAACCGGTGAAGGGGCTTTTATGCAGGACTTGGAAGGGGCCCGTAACCTGGCCCGGGCAATGGTTGATATCGGTAAAGAGGCAGGCCGGGAGGTAGCGGCATTGATTACTGACATGAGCCAGCCATTAGGTAATGCAGTAGGAAACAGCCTGGAAGTAATAGAGGTCATTGATACTTTAAAGGGGCAAGGCCCTGAAGATTTGGCTTCACTATCCATCGAAATTGCCGCTTATATGGTTCTGCTTGGACGCCAGGCAAAGAGTATCGAAGAAGCCCGGGCCACGGTGCGGGATATTTTATTATCTGGCCGGGGGCTGGAAAAGTTTCAGGCGATCGTTCAAGCCCAAGGTGGAAGAATCGATTTACAGGAAAGGCATTACAGCTTGGGGCAAGCACCACAATTAATCGAAGTAAAAGCTGACCAGGATGGATACCTGCAGAAGATGAATGCTTTGTACATAGGCAAGGCGGCTATGCTTTTAGGAGCCGGACGCGAGAAAATAGGGGACAAGATAGATTACACCGTAGGGATAAGGTTGCTCCATAAACCTGGTGACCGGATACAAAAGGGTGAAACCATAGCAGTTATGCATGCGGCAAACAAAAATCTCACGGCTGCCGAACAACTGATCAAAGATTCAATGCAATGGAGCAATGAACCGCTAAAAAAGGCAGCCTTGATCATAGAAACCATTGCTTGAACCACCACTTCGTAAAAACGTAATCATATATCATGCAACTGATTGATGCAAAGCGGGCAGTAAAGCAGTTTTCTTGATTGGTTCGTTCAAAACAGATGTAAGGCATCCTGATACTGATCAGGATGTTTTTTGCAGTGGCATGAAGCATTTGCGATACCAGGCAGGCGAAGGAATGCTTAATTTAGGAGGCAAGATAAGGGGAATAAGGGTACATCCAAAAGGCTATATAAACAACCGGAAGGGCTTAAAGATCTTAGCCAATTCGGGCCTTTTGCCTTTATCTCCGGGGCAGTCCATTATTTTGTGATCGATCCGATTTAGGAGACGTAATTACTTGCAGGGGATCTTTTCTTATACTGCATAATCGTCCTCACAGACAAATATAATCTATAAATGATGTTTCTGGGAGGGAAAGTAAATGCGTTATAAGAAAAAAATAACTTTGGTAACTTTATTGCTGTTTATAATGGTTTTTATATCTCCGTTCAATGTTCAGGCGGAACAACTGACGGATGTCACTGCCGAAAGTTATGTGCTGATGGATGCTGATTCCGGCCACGTCCTGCTGGCTAAAAATGAACATAAACAATTGCCGCCTGCCAGTATGACCAAACTTATGACCTTGATCCTGGCTGCAGAAGCTTTGGAAGAAGGACGGGTCGATCTGAAGGATGAAGTCACAGCCAGTGAAAATGCCTGGAAATTAGGAGGTTCGCAGATTTATCTGGAACCCGGAGAAAAAATGACTTATGAGGATATGCTGATCGCCATTGCCGTTGGTTCGGCAAATGACGCCTGTGTGGCAGTTGCGGAACACCTGGATGTGACCCATGAAGCCTTTGTAGAAAATATGAACCGCAAAGCCCGCATGCTGGGGCTGAAAGATACTCACTTCATTAATTCCTATGGCCTGCCGGCGGAAAAACATTATTCCAGTGCCTATGATATGGCCATTATGGGACGCTATGCATTGAGTCTGGATAAAGTCATGGAGTATTGCTCTATTAAGGAATATAATCTGCGCCAGGGAGAATTCGTCTTATATAATACCAACAAACTATTATGGTGGTATGAAGGTGCGGATGGCTTCAAGACCGGTTGGACCAATGAGGCAAAATATTGTGTGACCTCCACAGCCAAACGGGATGGATTGAGGCTCATCGCAGTGGTTATGGGATGTCCGGAGCCCAGGGGCAATTTCAGGGATGCAATGAAAGTATTGAATTATGGCTTTGCCAAATATACGTATAAATCTTTTTTCAGTAAAGGCAGCATATGTGGTACGGTAAAAGTCGGCAAAGGCACGAAGGAGATCATTGAAGTGAAAGCGGAAGAAGATGTTGGTTCGATTGCTGTCAAAGGGCAGGAAGAAGGGATAAAAATAACCAAGAGTCTGCTGCCGTACGTGAACGCTCCGGTAAGAGAGAATCAAAAATTGGGTGAGATCAGGGTTTACCGCGATGGCGAGTTATATAAAGAAGTGAATATGCTGGCAGTGGAAGATGTGCCGCGCTCTGGATGGTTTAAGGGAATATTGAAAATGCTTGCCGAAACATATCTGTTATAAATGGAATTTTGTGGAAGGA
>CAZNPR010000126.1:0-3394 GCA_964574965.1 uncultured Syntrophomonas sp.
GGCACTGCTTTTCATGCCTGCCTGGTTGAGCAGCCAGAGCAGGTCTACGCCTTTGGCCACCATAAACTTGCGGGTGGGATAATTATTGACCAGTGAGTAGCATTGCTCAGTATAACCGGCTTTCAATCCTTTCAGGTCCGGGAGAGATAGATAAAGCGGATGCCCCAAACCATCCCCGCTTATGGTAAGTACTGTTGCCTCGTTGGGGGTGCTGAATTTGCCGGTATT
The DNA here is from genome assembly GCA_964574965.1 of uncultured Syntrophomonas sp. GTDB lineage: Bacteria > Bacillota > Syntrophomonadia > Syntrophomonadales > Syntrophomonadaceae > UBA1368. The sequence goes on from CAZNPR010000126.1 coordinate 229, forward strand.
TATACTGCTGCTTTCTTCCTCTGCGTTGTCTCCCGTTTCTTCTGCATCTGCAGCATCTTGTATTAACCTGATCCGCAGGAGATTTTCAATATTCTTGTAACCGGTGGAATTGTCCCATACCACCCCGGCCTTGCCGTCATCACCCCGCATCAGGATCCCCCGGTTCATGTCCTCGCCTTTTACGGTGATTTTTTCTCCGGCAGTTCCCAGGATATCAAAACGCTCGGTTTTTACTTTTTTTACTTCCGTTTCATATAGGACTTCATCCAGCGGGATTCCTTCCTGTCCATCAATGGTCTTCGTGTCCATGTAGTCAAAAAGCTTGGCCGGGAATACCGCGGCATCAGCATTGGTGGAAATCCAGGCAATGTTTTGTACGTTCATTCCCAGTTTGATATAAGGGGAAACATTGGTGGGCGCATCTGCCCCTTTCACTTTGATATAATAGCGGGATTTCACCATGTTCAAAACTTCATTCTTCTTAAATCCGTCCGATGATTTCATGGTAAAGAAGGCTTTGCTGTCCACAAAGTCGAGGCGGGATAAGACCTGTTCCATATCGATGGCATCATCCTTGCTGCCGTAGTATTCGTATTTATAAGGTTCGATTCCGGCCGCCAGGTTGTCAAAGACCCAAACCGAAGTGATCACCTTTTCCGGAATCTCTTCATAAAGAATGATTTTCTCCACCTTTTTCACCCAGTATGGACCAAACTGTCCCTGTGCCGCCAGGCGCGCCGGTGCATTGTCCTCATCCAGTTTGGCTTTTTTGTCGATAATCAACGCCAGCATCAAATCAGGAGTAGCCTGAAGGACTTCTTTGGAGAGCAGGCAGTAGTATCCATCGCTTCCTACGACTCCGATCCCCGCATAATCGTCCAGATTCCCTCCCAGTTTTTCAATGACTTCGCGCAGATAAGGGCCGGACATTTTAAATTCTTCATAAAGGCCAGTGGTCCTTTTATAGCTGGCATCCAGCTTATACTGGGGAAGTTCACGCAATTCGGCGATAGAAATCTCAGTTAGTGATATATCAGCTTTATCTCCGGTATGCAATCCTTCAATGGTGATGACCTGCGCTTCATAGGCTGGATCCCCACTGTCTTTGGCAAACATACTGCAGCCTGTGATGATGAAAATCATAGCTGCCATTATCACTGCAACAATAACAACTTTGGTTTTTTCTGCAAGCTTCATATTCCCATCCCCTCATCTGTCCCTGTCTGTTAATTTACTTCATAGCTGAACTCAGCCGCTTGGCTGTCTGGCCTTCCGTAACCCGTCACAATGGCTTTGATGACCGTGTTCCCCTCGATCGGTATAGGTTTATTCAATTCCGGCTGGTAGGTGCTCGGGTTATACATGGGAGTCAAGTATGAGGGCTCGCTCCCGTCCAGCGTATAATGTATTTTAACCATCCCCTGATTTTTATGCTGCAATTTTACCAGTTCCCCGGCGGCTATTTTCCCTGCGGCCGGGAAAGCCGTTGCCGGTTCCCATGGCTGCGCTTTTTTATCAGATACGATGATTTCACTTACTCCCACCACAAAGGCTGGATTGGTATGTTCACCCGGGTAACTCTGCCCAATGACCAGGCAGGGGGTGTCAGGGACCGCTGCAGTCATAACATCAGCACCTTCCTTGTATTCGTAAGCAATAACCGCTTCTACCGTTTCAGCTCCTTCTGCTGAATCTGTTGCCACCTGAGGATAATAAAAACGGGGCGTATCCAAAATTTGTTCGCGGGTAAAACTCACTTCATAGGAATCCGGGGAACGGAAAGTGATCAGTTGGGCTGTATCCAAAACTCCTGCTGCCTTTAAAATGCTGCGGACCGTTATTCCTCTGGCAGCATAAAAACGCGGTGCCGGCCAGTTGTTGATCGTGGAGTAAACATGATCAAATCCGGAATACGGCAGTTTGGCAAGCTCCCCGAAAGCAAATACTTTTTCCTGATTTATCCCATCACCGCTGACAGTTATGGTCAGCTCCTGCTGTTCCTCGGTAATAGACGGCCCTCTGGTAGAGTCAAGAATTTTCCCTGTTCTGTCATAAGTACCGATGGTTATGCCGTTTTTATTTACGCTTATGATACTATATACCGGCTGGTCATCAATGCTTTTGGCTATATAGTCAAAACTTCCGGATGTATATTTTTTGCCACCCGCATTGCCCAGCAGGTAAACAATTCCGTCTTCATTGCGTTCACCCTTAAGCAGCGGGTAAGTGCGCATATAGACATGCTGATGACCGGAAAGCACAAGATCGACCCCCGCTTGTTCCAGTATCGGCACATAATGCTGCCGGATGATTTCAGCCCGTGCCATATCCTTGGGAATGTCGATGGCAGGATAAGCAGGATAGTGGAACATTACGATCTTATAAGGCTTGTCGGTAGTGCCAAGATCTTTTTCCAGCCAGTCCAGATCCTCCGGGTCGGCTGTGCCCATGAGATTGCTGTCCAGGACTATAAAGTGGGCGTCCCCGTAATCGAAAGAATAATAACTCTCCGTTTTACCTTTTGGTCCATTTTCCGGCAGCTCGAATAACGTTTTAAACAAGCTGCTTCTGTCGTGATTGCCAATGGCCGGGTAAAGTTTCATTTTTTTTAGTACGTCTCCCCCGGCAGCAAAAAAAGCATCCCATTCCTGCTGGTCACTGCCATCATTGACCAGATCACCGCCTATCATAATAAAGGTCGGTTGGCTCTCGTTCCGGGCTGCTGTGTCAAACATCTCTCCCCAGGCAGTATAGTCCCCCGTCTCCGGGTCCGCCTGAGAGTCACTCATATAAATAAAAGAAAAACCGTCATTTGCCTCAGAACCTGCCGGCAGGGCAGAACATCCGGCAAACAGCGGAAAAAGAACGGCTGATATGATAAATAATATAATTATAATTGTTTTTCTATATTGCATAATGTATTCACCTGCCCCCATCAAATATCATAACGGTGAATAACAAATTGCGCAATTTTATTTATATAATACAATAATTTTGTCGATTCAGGTCTGGAGCAGACATGCAAATTTTATATGGCGACAGTTAAAAAGGAGTGAGCACATGGATGGTAACGAGCGACTGGCCGATCTGCCCGTTAATTTTGCCGGGCCAGTTCCCAAAGATACAACGAAGCAACCGACCCATATGGGGAGTAACGCTGCCGGTA
>CAZNPR010000127.1:0-3367 GCA_964574965.1 uncultured Syntrophomonas sp.
ATTCCATTTTGCTGCGTCCTCCTTTCTTTACCTTGCTCTGCTGGCTTTTTCAGATTTTCCGGCATGACCGCGATAGGTTCTGGTAGGGGCAAACTCTCCCAGCTTCATACCAATCATGTCTTCCGTAATATAAATTGGAATGTGTTTGCGTCCATCATGTACTGCCAGTGTATGTCCTATCATCTGCGGAAAGATGGTTGACCTTCTGGACCAGGTTTTGATGACTTTTTTATTCCCGGATTGATTCATATCTTCAACCTTTTTCAGCAATTTCTCTTCGCAATAAGGTCCTTTTTTTAATGATCTGCCCACTTAGAAACCCCCTTTACTTCCGTTTCCTGACTATCATATTATCAGATGGCTTTTTCTTACGGGTTTTACCGCCGATTGCAATTTTGCCCCAGGGTGAAACCGGGTACTTGCGGCCCACAGGTGCGCGTCCTTCACCGCCGCCATGGGGGTGATCAGTGGGATTCATGACTGAACCTCTGACGGTGGGTCTGATTCCTAACCAGCGGCTTTTCCCAGCTTTGCCAATATTCTGGTTTTCATATTCCAGATTTCCTACCTGACCGATGGTAGCGCGGCATTTTACAAATACCAGTCTGACTTCACCGGACGGCAGTCTGACATGAGCATAGTTTCCTTCTTTCGCCATCAGTTGGGCTACTGCTCCGGCGGAGCGAACCATTTGCCCGCCTTTTCCTGGTCTCAGCTCGATATTGTGGATCAATGAGCCGACCGGAATATCTTCCAAGGCCAGGGTATTGCCAACCTTGATATCAGCTTTTGCTCCTGATACGATCGTGTCACCGACTTTCAGGTTCTGGGGTGCAATAATGTATGACTTATGCCCGTCGGCATAGTGCAAAAGTGCAATGTATGCAGACCGGTTAGGGTCATACTCGATGGCTGCTACTTTCGCAGGTATATCATCTTTATTTCTCTTGAAATCGATGATTCGGTATAGCCGTTTGTGCCCGCCGCCCCGGTGTCTGACAGTCAGACGGCCCTGTGCGTTACGTCCGGCCTTACTTTTCAATGGCTCGGTAAGACTTTTCTCCGGCTCTGTTTTGGTTATTTCTTCGAAGGTCATGATGGTCATTTGCCTTCTGCTTGGTGTTATAGGCCTGAATTTTTTAATAGCCACTACTATTTTCCCTCCTTAATTACCGAAACCCTGGTTAAACAGTATCAAAGAGTCTTATCTTCTGCCCGGGCTTCAGTGTTACGATCGCTTTTTTGCGATCGGAGGTTCTTCCTTCGAACTTGCCAAGGCGTTTCGGCTTACCCTTAACATTCATGGTGTAGATTTTTTCTACTTTGACGTCAAAAATATTTTGGATCGCGTTTTTAATTTCAGTTTTATTTGCCCTTCTGTCCACAATAAAGGTGTATTTGTTATCGGCTAACAGATCCATTGATTTTTCCGTCACTACCGGTTTAATGATTATATCTCTGTAATCTTTCATCTTAAGCAAATACCTCCTCTACCCTGGCAACTGCATCACGGGTAATCAGCAGCGTATCATAGTTTAATAAGTCATAAACATTGATATAATCCGCTTTTAATAGTTTCACTCCCGGAATGTTGTTGGCAGATTTGGTTACATTGACATCTGTTTCTGCAGTTACGACCAAAGTTTTTTGGGCGGCATTGAGCTTTTCTAAAACTTGAACCATAAGTTTGGTCTTGGGTTCCTCAAACGTTAATTCATTGATAAGTATCAAATTGTTTTCCAATACTTTACTTGACAGGGCTGACTTCATAGCTAATCTTCTTACTTTACGGGGAAGCTTATAGGAATAATCCCTGGGTTTCGGCCCAAAGGCAATACCGCCCTTTGTCCATACCGGGTTACGGGTGCTTCCTACACGAGCACGTCCGGTCCCTTTTTGTCTCCAGGGTTTTTTCCCTCCGCCTCTTACTTCCGCGCGGGTTTTGGTGGATGATGTTCCCACCCTTTTGTTAGCCAGCTGCATTTTAACAAAGTCATATAAAACGGCTTGATTCGGTTCAATTCCGAATACTTCGTCACTTAACTCTACTTCGCCGATTTGGGCCCCGTTCATATCATACAACGCAACTTTAGGCATTTCTTTACCTCCTTCGCCAGGCTATGCCTTGACAGAATTCTTTATGATGACCAGACCTCTTTTGGGCCCTGGGATAGCTCCCTTAATAAGGATCAGATTTCTTTCCGGATAAACTTTGACTACTGACAGACTTTGTACAGTGACTTGATCCCCGCCCAATCTGCCTGGCATTTTTCTGCCTTTGAAAACCCGGGCTGGTCCTTTAGCGCCCAGAGAACCAGGACGGCGATGATATTTTGAACCATGCCCCATAGAACCACGGGCGAAATTATGTCTTTTAACCCCGCCGGCAAATCCTTTACCTTTGGATATTCCTACCACGTCAACGATGTCGCCGGCTTGGAATATTTCCGCTTTGATTTCCTGGCCTACATTGAACTGTTCGCTGTTTTCCAGGCGAAACTCTTTAATGAAGCGCATCGGCTTGACATTCGCTTTTTTAAAGTGTCCTTTTAATGGCTGGTTGACGTTTTTTTCTTTAATACTGGAGAAACCTACCTGTATGGCATTATAACCATCATTCACGGAATCTTTCTTCTGCAAGACAACACACGGTCCGGCTTCAACAACTGTTACAGGGATTGCTTTGCCCTGTTCATTAAAAATTTGGGTCATACCAATTTTGGTACCCAATATGGCCTTTTGTAAACTCGCCAATTGAATAATACCTCCCTGCTGAGATTTTCTTTGCGATTGGTTGGAAGCGGGATTCCAACTTCACTTCTTTAACCCGGTATTTGCTGCCCGCAGACATTTTGCCCCACTCGTCTTTGAGCACCGGTCCTTTCACTACAGTTTTATCTCAATATCTACTCCGGAAGGCAGATCCAGGTGCATGAGAGCATCTATAGTTTTGGGATTGGGATCTAAAATATCAATAAGTCTCTTATGGGTCCTCATTTCGAATTGCTCCCGGGAATCCTTATTAACATGGGGTGAACGCAAAATAGTATAAATGTTTCTTTGCGTTGGCAAGGGTATGGGGCCTGAAACATTGGCTCCATTCTTGCGGGCAGTTTCGACGATTTTTTGGGAAGACTGATCTAACAGTTTGTGGTCGAATGCCTTTAATCTGATTCTAACTTTTTGTTGGCCATTCACTCTTTAAATAACCTCCTTAGAATGGTTAGTAATTACACGCTGCCAGGCGTTCGGGGAAGTAGCGAAGAACCACTGTCCTTCGCTACTTAAAATCCTAATTACGCATAGGTTTTGGTAACAACTCCTGAACCTACTGTTCTGCCGCCTTCGCGGATCGCAAATCTCAGTC
>CAZNPR010000128.1:0-3365 GCA_964574965.1 uncultured Syntrophomonas sp.
GGCAGCAGGTTTATAAAAACCTTTCTGGGAAGCCAGTTGAAATAGCTGATATTGAAATTGTTCGTCAGAGTTCCTGATCTGCTGAAGGGTCTGACGTAATTCCTGATTGGCTGTTTCGCTGATCGCACTGGCATAAGTTGTTAAACTGCTTTTACAGCTGTTCAATATATCATTTACCATTTCCTTATCACTCATATGCTGATTCAAAAATCATCTTCCTCCTTATCCTAAAAATGACATTAATTTTTGCCGGGTATTGCTGGCCGACTGGGCAGATTGCTTAAACATCTGCTTGGCTTGTTGATCCTGACATTGTTCAGCGTAGAAGTTTAACTTCTTTTCAGCCAATTCATGAGAACCGATCAAGTGTCGTAAGGTCTGCAGTTCCTGTTGATTGAGATTCATTAAAACGCTCCTTTCATATTGTTTGAACACAATATTAGATTGTGTAAAAACATTATTAGTATTCATTGAAAAATTGCAAAAAAAAAGCCAGCTAATAGCCGGCATTGACTTAAACCTGGATATTACCTGATACGGTGGCGGGTTGGTTTTTTCTTGCTGTTAAACGTTTTGCTGGTCGGTTTGGTCTCTGATATTCCTTGTTCAGCAGACCGGCCTTGTATTGACAGCTCATTATTTACAAAACGGTGTGTTGCCAGCAGATTCGCATCAGCATCTTTGCCCCAAACGGATACCAATACATTACTGGCATCACTTAAGATGATTTCTACCTCATATTGCAATACATCAATTATTTCAAAAACATCATATTCTGAAGACATGGCGGCTACCACAAAAGAACTGCTGGCGATTTGGGTTTTTTCACCATTTAAACTATATACGAAAACATCAGCATTTATTTCGCCCGTCTGATTGTTATTCAAGACCTTCACCCAGATGCTGGTGGCCGGATTGGCAGCAGCGTTTTCGACTGGACCCGTCGATAATAATGTACTCATTATCTGTCCCCCTTCCTTGTCATAAATTTTAATCCCAAACAGCAGTTTGTTAGCTTTTGGGCACCGATATATTAATCTGATAAGATGCCGATCAGGACTTCCGGACCGGCAGGCTTGGCGACATCCGGGGAAGCTTCAGCCGTGATCAGGACCAGATCGAAAGCTTTTAAAATTGTGTTGGACGAACGGCCTGCCCAAACGCCGTTGAGGATTTTTTTCATGTCTAAAACTGCCGTTTTATTGTTGCCGGCATCGACCAACCAGGCTTTATAATATTTGTATTGCGGACCCAGGCTGGATGGCTCAGGCAGTTTAATGGCAGAAATAATGATTTGGCTGGGTTGTAACTGAATGCTGGCAATACCGACCGCATGTTCAGCATCAGCAGTAGGCATCAGCAACATGTTAACGGGCCTGCGGTTTTTATTCATATAAGAAGAAGGTTTGAAGCGAGGGGAGAGCTTTTTATCATCGCCAAGCCTGGCTAATATTTGCTCTGCCTGGAAGTTTTCCTGAATGATTGGATCGATTTCAAGCTTTTCTTCGACAGCTAATGTTTCCATTAAAGGCAATTGATTGTTATCTTCCGCAGAATCTAATGCTTCCTTTGGAACTTCATCAAGCACAGCTTCAGCAGACGGATAGTGTTCTTCAACTAAGGGCGCTTCATCATGCATAGCAGCTGCTTCCAAATCACCCGGCAGGTCTTCGGCAGATGCAATCGCTTCAGGAGTTGATTCTTCAGCGGCAGCATCAGGTACTTCAGGTACAGAATCATTTTCTTCGTGGGTAGAGGTTACCTCTTCAAGAGAATCTGTCGTCTTTATATCCGTTGGCTGCTCTTCGGCCGATAAAAGGTTTTCGCTGGCTGCCCCATCTTCAGTGAGGGAATCATCCAACAGGAGATTGGCCTCTTCTGCAGTTGAATGATCTGTTTGGTTCGCTTTTTCCTTTGCTGTCGGCAAGCATTCGGATGCCGAAAGTTCTTCGCCCGGTTGTTCAGTGATAACGGCAATATCATCAAAGACTTCTGCTTCCTCGTTTGAGGTGCCGTTTTCATCACCTGAGACCTCATCCAATAAAGCTGTGGTATCCTCTCTGATTTCATCCTCCTCTGCCGGCAGATCTTCACTGGTAATGGAAAGCGCCTCTGCATTTGCGGCTGTACAATCCATTGTCGGTAAATTGGAAAAATCGATGGCAAGAATTATTTCACCGGCCTCACCGCTTAATGAATTGAAGGGACGGATAACGATCCGGGATTCGGGTGAAAGGGAAGTCAAAAAAGGCAGATCGATCCTGGCTGCCCAGCTGGGAGGATCATCCGGGGTGGCAAATAGCTGTCCTTCGAATATATTGTTTGCGGTCACCATCACTTCAACCATATATAAGTCATAGGCCCCAAAATAGGAAGAGGCAGGTAAGGTAACGATCACACTTACAGACTGCCCCCCTTCGGGACTGAGATGAATAAAAGCACCGCCTCCATTGGCAAAAGGCAGTTCTTTGTCAGCCAGGCCAAATAGTATGCCGGCTGGGAAAGGAATCAATCCTGGAATATGAATTTTTGTACCGGCTTGAAGAATTTCAACTGAGGCAATATGGGGATTAGCTCGTAATAAATCCTCTTCACTGATGGAAAAAAGGCTGGCGAGTAAAGCAGTTGATTTCTCAGCAGCTGCTGTATAATGGCCGTAGTAACCTTCCGGGCAGAAGCCGGGAACCAACGAATTATCCATGTTCATAAAAATAAAGGACCTCCATTCAATAAGTACCATCAAAAAGCATGATTCTATATGGTTATCATATGAATGAAGGTCGGAGAAATGTTACTATTTTGCTAAGCACATAGTGCTGCTTTTATTCATCCCTATAGACCAACTGTAAATCAACGGGCATGCAGGAAATATTGATACACCAGAACTTACCTTATTATGCCGGGCTCGAGGTCTCTTTTCGTTTTATCTTCAATAAGAACCGGTCTTTGATCTCCTTAACTGCCAAACAGGTGAATAAAACGATCAAAACCACCAGGAACCGGTCACCGGGCAAGAGAACGTTGCGCAGCGGATCCACCAGGAAAAAATGGCCCAGGTAGATACCTAAAGTTCTGTTGCCCACATAGGACAAGAACTTCTCACCCAGAGGTTTGTCTGTACTGTAGTATATAGCCAGGGCAAAAGTGAGACCGATAGACATCGGGAAAAGAGCCACTTTATTGAACAGATAACCAAGGGTATTGTTTAAATAGGGCTCGATCAGGCCTATGACAAACAGGGCAATGAATCCGGCCAGAAATGGTTTGGCATGCTGGCTTATGTATGCCTTGATCTGCGGATATTCTGCGATCAACATTCCCAGGGCCAGAAATCCCCACCATTTAAGGGGGTTAGGACCCGACCA
>CAZNPR010000129.1:0-3359 GCA_964574965.1 uncultured Syntrophomonas sp.
CCGTACACCAGCTGCAGGTATAAAGATACGATAAATCCGACGGCAAACATGGCGCTGTAATTGATCATGGCTGACAGATTGGCAAAAGCAAAACGGTGATTGTCCCTGAATATCCTCATATTTAACAGCGGATCAGCCTGCTTTAATTCATGGATCACAAACCAAAACAGGAGCACGGCACCGATCACAGCTGAGGCCGGGGCGATCATGGAACTGTTCAGGGAAGAAAGACCATACATAAAAGCGGTCAGACCAAAGGCATAAAGCATACTGCCGGTGGCATCAAACTTCTGACTGGCAAAACCGGTATAGTCATTTTTCAGTTTTGTAATAGCCAGTACACAGGCCAGTGCGCAGATGATAAAAACGGCCAGGAAAATGCTGCGCCATCCAAGGAGAGCGCTCATCCACCCGCCGACAAAAGGTCCCAGCGAAAGACCCAGGTAGGTAGCCGTAGAACTGAGGCCCAGGACTTTTCCTCTTTCCTGGGGCGGATAGACTGAAGTAAGTATCGCCATGCCGGTCCCGAATATCATGGAACTGGCCAGCCCCTGGCAGATGCGCAGCATAATTAAAATATTGGCGGTGGGAGCAAAGACGCACAATAAGGTGGAAATACCCAAGAGGAAGATGCCGATGACGTATAATCTTTTGCGGCCCATTATATCGGCCAAACGCCCAAAGGGCAAAAGCAAGGCGGCTGAAGCCAGCAGGTAACTGGTAACGATCCAGCTGATCAGGACCGCACCGCTGGAAAAATCAGCAGCAATGGCGGGGATAGCTAAATTTATGGCACTGCCTAAAAAGGTAGAGGCAAAAGAAGTCGTCATAACTACGATAAGCGTGGCTTGCTGCATACTGCGTTCCGGATCCATCCCATTTCCTCATTTCATTGTTTTCACGCTAAGTATATTCTTACTGTGTACTCAGGTCAATTCGTATATACGATATGCTCCATAAAAAGGACGGTCAGCAGGCCGACCACAAAACCATTTCCCAGCAGAGGTTTTAAAAGAGCAGGGATGGCAGCCAGTACTTCAGCCGGCAAGAAAGCAATGATAACGCCCAGCAGAACTGGCAGGGCCAAAATCAAGGCGTCATCAAAACTGTTCAGGCAGTGGGTCTGCTGGGCCAGCATCAGGCCAGCGCTGATCTGGGAGCTCATCAGGTAGATGAGGATGCTGCCTACCATGACTGAAGGGATGCTGCCAAAAAAACCGATCACCAGCGGTGAAAACGCCAGCAAAAGAAGCCCGAGCCCGGCCGGTAACAGGGTGAACCGGGAAGCGTTGCTGGTGGATACGATAAATCCCGGGCCGATGGAGTAATTGACCGGGCCGATCACCCCGAAGAATCCGGATATCATACTGCCCAGACCGGTCACAGATATCCCGCGTTTTACTCTTTCGGGCAGGTCCTCCAGCTGCAAAAATTCTCCCACCGACTGCACGGATGCGATATCATTGATGGAAAGCGCCAGATAACAAATCAGAAATGCAGCCAGCACTCCTATATCCAGGGAAGGGGCAGTGACAAAGCCGCTGAAGAAAAGAGACAGCGGGGCAGACCCTGCAAAATTAGATAAGTCCTGTACGGAAAAGAGAAAGATATAGGCCAGACTGCCGATCAACATGGCAAAAACAATGATCAGTGATTTATAGATGCCGGTCAACACCCGGCCGGCGACAAACATCAACAGGACTACGATGAGTCCGAATACCAGATTGGCGGTGGGTGATGCTTTGCCTCCTGTATCCAGCAGCATATTTAAGATCGTGGGTGTCAGAGTGAAGGCGATCAGCAGCAGGACCACCACGATCACCCGGGGGGTAAACAATTTTTTCAGGTATTTAAACCAGCTGCTCAGACTCAGCAGGAACAAAAGCAGGCCGCCGATAAATACTGAGGTATAGATGGTGTCAATGGATGCCCCCTGACTGGCCAGGATACCGATCAGAAGCACCGTCGCCGGACCGGTGATGATGGGCAGCCTATGTCCGGCTAAAACCTGGCTGAAGAAAAGCAGCCCGGTGATGAAAAATATTTTTTGCAGGTAGATGATCTGGCTGGCGGCATCATCATAATGAAAGCCGGCGATCACTTTGCCGGCAATCAGGATCGAAGGCACCGTAACGGCCAGCCACTGCAGGCCGAACAGCAGCATTTCTCCCCAACCGGGACGATCTTCAAGGCCATATTTCAGTTTCATATCTTCCTCCGCTTTTTCCTTCAGCTTATTTTTTCCAAAGCCCAGGCGGCCATCTGACGGACTCGTTCATCTTTATTTTCTGCCAGGCAGCGCTGGAGGTCTTCCTTATATTTAGGGTCGAAGCTATTGCCCATAGCGCGGGCGGCATTCATTTGAAAACGCCAGATTTCCTCTGCCGGCATATAAAACATATGGGGCTGGACCTTTGCAATATAATATTGTTCATCCATATGCAGCAGCGCCCGTAAATCGAAATCCTCCGCCCAGGAGGCGGTTTTTTGATTGATGGGCAGTTCCTGCGCCAACCAGGGTTCATTACGCGGGCATACTTCCTGGCAGCGGTCACAGCCGTAAACTTTCATCCCCATTGCTTCCCGGTATTCTACCGGGGTGACACCCTCACCAAAATAGCTCAGATAAGAAATACATTTGCGGGGATCGATTTTATTTGGTCCTGAAAGAGCACCCGTCGGACACGCTGCAATGCAGGCATTTTTGCACCACTTGGGGCAGTCGACTTTTACGGTGGGTTCATCCGGAGCAAATTCCTGATCCACCATAAATGCCAGCGGAAATATCCAGGAACTTTGCCGGGCAATTTTATTGGAATACAACAGACAGTTCTTGCCAAAGGTCCCCAGCCCGGCCCGGGCTGCTGCCAGGCGGTGTGGAATATCTCCTGCTTTGGAGTTTATGCCATTATCACGCAAAAAATTACGGAAAGCTTTGGTTTTTATACTGAGGTTGTCTCTGGTCATGCGGTCATCATTCATATAGCAGCGGCCGAATTTACCTGTCATGGAGGGAGGGAATGCTTCCTGAAAATAATTTTCGATCAATACGATAATGCTTTTGGCTTCCGGATAAATTGCCCGGGGTTCAGTCCCTCTTATCAGATCCATTCCTTTGGCAGGTGCCCAGTCATAAAATGCATGCCGCTCCGCAAGAATTTCCCTTTGTTTTTCAAAAGGTTCGGCAGAAGTAAAGCCGATATCGGCGAACCCCAGTCTCATTGCCGCATCAATAATATCCTGTTTGGACAACAATGGACATCCCCCCGCTCCTAATGTATGAAGTGCTTTTTAGATATGATAGCATTTTCCAGCTGATTTTGGCATGGTTATCGATTCTGATTCGCCCTGCTTTTTTT
>CAZNPR010000130.1:0-3327 GCA_964574965.1 uncultured Syntrophomonas sp.
CGATTGCCCGTTTTGGAAATACGACCAAAGGTAAAAAAAGAGCGGCGGCTTATTTGGGAATAAGCCTTTCCACAATAAAACGACACTTAAAAAATATAAGACAACTTCAGTAGCTATTGTCTACTGGCCCGTACATTGTTAAAGGTATGAGGCGCTGCTTCTTCATGTTTTAATTCTTTCAAAGTGGATGAGTTCTCCTCACTGTTTGCTTCAACCTTAGTTCTGCTCCTTCAAATAGTAAATCTCCGGGCCGGATATAATATCCGGCCCGGAGGCTGCACTTAAGCTATCGCTTTGCTTATTGCTTTTTTGGCAAATACTTTTACCATATCTTTTTTATATTCGACCGATGCCCGATAACTTTTCCTCGCGTTAGTCTCATCAGCAGCTGCTTGAACGCATTTGTCAATTAAGGCTTCATCAATTTTATTACCTCTTAGTATGCTTTCAGCATTATGTGCCCTCATAGGTGTCGGGGCCACATTGCCCAGAGCTATTTTAATATCCTGACAAATCTCCTTTTGGGAATCCAAGGTTATTACTACAGCAACTCCAACGATAGCGAGGTCACCTTCACCCCTCTTTGAAAACTTATAATAAATTCCTCTGGTATTTTCCGTCTGTTCAGGGACCTGAATCTCTACCAGTAACTCATCTTTTTGCAAAGCTGATTTCTTCGATTTCACAAAAAATTCTTCCAGAGGAATTACTTTCTCACCTTCGACACCAGCAATTTTCACTTTAGCTCCAAGTGCAATTAATCCTGGTGCCATATCAGATGAAGGTACCGCCGCGCACAAATTACCACCCAAAGTAGCTACATTGCGTATAGCGATATTGGCAAACTCAAGGGTAGCCTGTTGAATGATGGAGTACTTTTGAATAATTACATCGGATTTTTGTAATGCCGCAATAGTTGTCAATGCACCAATTTTTAATCCTTGCCCCGGTTGATATTCAATATAATCCAGGTTAGGGATGTTTTTAATATCAATGATATATCTAGGGTTTTCGTTTTTTTTGTTCATATCGACAACCAAATCAGTTCCACCGGCAACTATTTTTGCGCCTTCAAACTTTGCCAGTAATGAACTTGCTTCTTTCACACTGGTTGGTTCAAAATAATCAAGTACTCTCATATTCTTTTGCCCTCCTTTTCCTTTAGTGCCAGCAAGACTTTTTCCTTGGACATTGGTGTCGATGTGATTCTTACTCCTACAGCATCATAAATAGCATTTGATATTGCCGGTACAATGGATCCTATTCCAGGCGATTCGCCTCCGCCTTTACATCCGTATGCAAACACCGGTTCTATAGATTCAACAAAAATTCTCTGAATAGGAGGTACGTTATGAGCAAGCGGTACCTTATAATCAGTGTAATTGGGGTTAGCTATTTGACCTTTGTCATCCCATATTATTTCTTCAAATAACGCAGCCCCAATGCCCTGCACAGTTGCCCCATCAACTTGTCCCTCGAGCTGCCTCCTATCAATCACCTTGCCGCAATCATCAGCAACTACTACATTTAGTAAATGTACCTCACCGGTTTCGGTATCTACTTCAACTTCAACAGTAACGGTATCATAATAAGTTGAGTCAACCCCACGTCCGTAATGGGTTGGATGGGTTATCTTTAATATCAACTCCGTATCCCAGCGTTCGTCTACCCCTTCACCAATTATCATCGACCCCCCGCGCTTACGAATGGCATATTCGGCAACTTCAGCTAAAGATATTGATTTATCCGGTGAACTGATGACATAGATTTTCCCTCTTTTAAACTCTAACTCTTCCGGCTTAACTTTTAGCATGTCTGATGCGGCATTAATGACTTTTTTTATAACATCCTGACAGGCTAAATATGTGGCATTTACTCCCTGAGCCATTACCCTGCTGCCTGTAGCCCCCTGGCCCCAGGGGACCCTATCAGTATCATGTGCTACGACATCAATCATGTCCGCGGGTATACCAAGCTCTTCCGAGATAACCATGGCAAAGGCATTATAAGCACCATTTCCATATTCAGCTTCACCTGCTAGCAACTGGGCTCCGCCGTCTTCCAACAGTTTAATTAAGCTTACAGAACCTCCAAAACCCTCAGTTGAACGATCATCGGTTTCATGGCAGGTACAAGCAATTCCTACTCCCCGTTTGAATCGCTTGTTTTTTCTCTTTTCATCCCAATTAATGGCTTCCGTGGCTTTATTAATACACTCGGTAAGGCCGCAGCTTTTTATATGCCAGCCATTTACAGTTACATCACCTGTTTGCATGGCATTTTTTAATCTGATTTCGGCAGGATCCATGTTTATCTTCTCGGCCAGCATATCAATTAATATCTCGCGCGCCCAGGCCATCTGAGCATCTCCAAAACTTCTATAACAACCGGTAGTGTTTTTATTGGTGTAAACGTTCTTTATATCATGTCTTACATTTTTAAAACGATAAGTAGCGTCACTTCTTTCCAACTGGTGAAGTGATCTGCGTCTGCCTAAAAATTGGTAGGCGCCGTTATCCATTAAAATTTTGGTTTGTTCTGCAGTTATGGTACCGTCTTTTTTAACGCCAAGTTTCATCCATAACTTCATGTCGCCCCGTGAACGTACAAGCTCGAAATCCTCAGTTCGTGTGCGGATAAGTTTTACTGGCTTTCCGGTCTTCATAGAAAGCAATGCACTAATATGATGCAACTGGTTAGCCATGAATTTAGAACCAAAGGCTCCACCGGCAGCATTTTGAATAACTCTTACTTTGTTCTGGGGAAATCCCAGGTTCCGCATTATATTATCTTTGATATTTGCAGGCCATTGAGTGGTTACATACAAAGTAATCTTTTCCTCTCCGGCATGATAATCAGCAACACACCCATCAGGTTCCATGTAGGCGGCAACTACATGCTTATAAAAGAATTCTTGTTCAACAATTGCATCAGCTTCGCTGAAACCTTGGTCAGGATCGCCGCGATCATAAGCTGCATGGTAGGCTATATTATTTTTAACTTTGCCCGGCACTAATTCGCCATCGGGCCACCCTTCATATGTTAATATTCCATCATGAATCTGAGGAGCACCATCTTTGATCGAATCATCTGCATTAAGCACCCCTGGCAGTTCCTCGTAATCAACTTTAATCAGGCTAAGTGCTTCCTCCGCTATTTTTTTCTCTGTAGCTGCCACGGCTGCAACTTCCTGTCCTATAAATCTAACTTTGCCATCCCACGCCAATAATGGCTCATCTCTACATTCGATAGCGGCCATATATACTTGGGGGACATCTTTGCCGGTTAAAACTGCTTTAACGCCGGGCAGTTTTTCAGCTTCGCTGG
>CAZNPR010000131.1:0-3313 GCA_964574965.1 uncultured Syntrophomonas sp.
TCCAGGGGGTGGAAAAAAGAAATCAATTTGGTCAGCTGGAATGACCGTAAACCGAAAATGGATATCCGTGATTGGGATGAGAATCGAGGCAAGATGGGAAAGGGGATCACCTTGAACAAGGCGGAACTGCTGAAATTAAAAGAGATTTTAAACAGCATGGATCTGGAGGCAATGGAAATCGAGTAGTATTGGCAATCTAATTGCCGTTACACAAGGAAAAGGAGTAGATCCAGAATGATCAGCAAAGAAATGCTGGAATTACTTTTCCGCCCGGCCAGTATCCAGCGCTGGAACGATCATATCAGACCCCATACCGGTTTCAGTGAACTGGACAAGCAAGCGCACAAGATGGTGTTCGCTTATATCCTGGCCCGTACGGAAGAGCATCAGGAGAGCACGACCGTTGATTGGCAGCAGCTGATTGAAGGGGGTTTGTTTGAGTTCCTGCAGCGCAGTATCCTCACTGATTTAAAACCCGACATCTTCCATCAATTGATGGAACATAAAAGCCGGGAACTCAATGCCTGGGTGACAGAACAGCTTAAACCCAGTGTGGAAGGGATCCGAGGCGGCTTCTGGCAGAAACTGAATGACTATTTGAATGATCCCGCGTACTCTGCCCGGGAGAAGCGGATTTTAAGGGCGGCTCATTATCTGGCTACCAGTTGGGAATTTAGTATCATCGAGCATATGAACCAGGGGATCTATGGACTGGAGGAGACCCGCGGCAATATAACCAGTGAAGTAGAAGAATTCTATGATTTATCCGGAGTGCAAAAGTATGTGCTGGGGCAGAAAAACCGGAATTTCATGGATCTGGTGGGGCAGCTCCGTTTCCAGCAAAGATGGGCACAATCCCCCCGGGTTCCTCAAACTTCTGTATTAGGACACATGCTGATCGTGGCAGTGTTGGCTTACTTGTTTTCTGTGGAAACCGGGGCCTGCGGAAAACGCATTTATAATAATTATTTTGCCGGCCTGTTTCATGACCTGCCGGAAGTGCTGACCCGGGATATCGTTTCCCCGGTAAAACGTTCGGTTCAGGGACTGGATGCCATCATCAAAGAAATTGAAAAAAAGCAGTTCGATGAAAAGATCCTGCCCCTTTTGCCACAGGAATGGCATGAAGAGATGCTGTATTTTCTGGAGGATGAATTTAAAAACAAAGTGACTGTGGATGCCAAAGTGCTACTTTGCCCGCCGGAGGGAATCAATCCGCACTATAACCAGGATCAGTTTTCTCCCCTTGATGGGGAACTGGTCAGGGCCTGCGACCAGTTGGCTGCCTATATTGAAGCCGCGCTGTCCATCGAGTATGGCATTAAAGCTCCGGATCTATTGCGGGGCAAAGAAAAGATCTATGCCGGATACGCCCATCAGAAGCATGCTGGCCTGGACTTTAAGGTATATTTTGATTACTTCTGTTGACAGATGATTCTATCAAAAAAAGAATAATATTGGATATAATGAAAGCAGGAGGTGTAGATAATGGCAGATACATTCAAAATAGTTGCTTTTACCGGCAGTTTACGCCGCGGTTCCTATAACAAGGCTGCACTGCGGGCTGCGCAAAAATTGGCGCCGGAAGGTGTAAGTATCGAGATCGTTGATTTAGCCCCGCTGCCTTTTTTCAATGAAGATGTGGAAGCAGAAGGTGTACCAGCGGTGGTGGAAGAATTCAAGGCCAAAATCGTTGCCGCCGATGCGCTGTTGATCAGTACTCCTGAATATAATTTTTCCATTCCGCCGGTTCTGAAAAACGCACTGGATTGGGCTTCCCGCGGGGATGTAACGCCGGTGAACGGCAAACCACTGGCAATCATGAGTGCATCACCGGGCATGCTGGGAGGGGCCAGAGTGCAATACCATCTGCGTCAGGTCTGTACTTCCCTCAATCTGCTGGTTATAAACCGGCCGGAGGTGTTCATTGCCCAGGCCCACACCAAATTCGATGAAGAGGGAAATCTTACCGATGAAAGAACAGCCCAGTCCATTACCCGGCTATTAAAAGCATTGGTGGAATGGACCAATAAGCTTAAAGCATAAAAAGCTGCAGGAAATTTTATCAGCACGTAAAAGGGGGCTTCCTTTGAGGAAGCCCCGTTCGCATTCTTTTCAGGTGAAAAAGATCAGGCAAATGCTGCCTTTAAGACTGCCCGGATCACATCATCGGGCAAGGGATAAAACAATCCGGCAGGATCGAATTTTATTGCCCAATACATTAATTCGGTGGTACCTTCATCCATGGACTGGGTGAAATTCTGGCCTATGCCGCATTTCTTCTGCAGATCCCGCACCCGCTCCGCAGCCTGGGCGATGATTTCTTCCGCGGTTTTGTCATGGCTGTGGAAACCAAAAGCATCGGCCAGGACTTCCACACAGTTCAGATAATGTTTGGGATATTGATCCATCAGGATCGGGATCAAAACGGCATTGGCTTCACCATGGGCGATTCGCAGCTGTCCGCCGACGGCGTGGGCTACGTTATGGATAGGATAAAAAAGTCCTGACATGGAAAAAGCCATAATGGCCATATTGCTGGCTACCAGCATCTTGGTACGGGCTTCCAGGTTTTTGCCGTCCGCTACTGCGATAGGCAGGTATTTTAAAATGAGTTTTACGGATTGGACAGCAATAGCGTCAATCATGCAGTTGGCGCCAGGGGAACTGATGGCCTCAACCGCATGGGACAAGGCGTCAAATCCGGTAAATGCGGTCATTTTAGGCGGCAGTCCCACGGTATAATCCGGATCCAAAAAGGCATAATCTGCCGGCAGGTAAGGATGCAGCAGATCACCTTTTATTTTCGCTTCGGCATTATAAATAACCGCGATGGGGGAAGACTCTGAACCGGTCCCGGCAGTGGTGGGGACAGCAATGTGAGGTATGTTCAGCGGTTTTCCCATGGGGCGCATATAAGGCCCGATATTGCCGGGCATGATCTCGGTGATATCAGTGATCCCCATACCCAGCATGGCTTTTACGCCTTTTACCGAATCCAGAACGCTGCCGCCGCCTACTGCCAGCAGTCCGTCCACGGCCAGTTCCCTGCACCAGCGGGCACAATCATTGATCCTGGTATTGACTGCATCAGGTTCGATCTCATCGTATACCCCTACAATTTTAGGATGAGCCTGCAGCTCAAAGATGGTTTTCATATCATCGATCAGACCGGCAGCCACTATCCCCTTATCAGTAATGAGGCCGATCCGTTTACATCCCATATCTACAAACCTTTGGGGGATAAAGGTGCGGCACCCTGCCCCTGCTTCTACAATGCTCCTGTAATCCCACAGGAAATATTTCGGTGTAG
>CAZNPR010000132.1:0-3297 GCA_964574965.1 uncultured Syntrophomonas sp.
CTGGAAAAAAACGACTGGCGGGTCAAAGAAAATTCCAACATGACCTATTCACTGCAAGGCATGAATTTTCATATTGCCTCGTTGATCGTTTCCCAGTACTGGTTAAACCAGATCTATCCCCTGGAAATAAAACAGGCCCATACCAATGGTGACTTTCATGTACACGATCTGGGCATTCTGGGCGTATACTGTGTGGGTTGGGATATCCGCGATTTGCTGCTGCAGGGCTTCCGGGGCGTAAGAGGCAAGGTAGCCAGCGGGCCGGCCAAGCATTTTCGTTCCATTTTAGGGCAGCTCGTCAATTTTTTCTTTACCTTGCAAGGGGAAGCCGCAGGAGCCCAGGCGTTCTCCAACTTTGATACACTCCTGGCGCCTTTTATACGCTATGACAATCTGGATTACAGACTGGTCAAACAAGGACTGCAGGAATTTGTTTTCAACATGAATGTACCCACCCGGGTGGGATTCCAGACACCTTTTACCAATATCACCATGGATCTTAAGGTGCCGGAATTCATGAAAAACGAGCCAGTCGTCATCGGCGGCAAATATATGCCGGAAACCTATGGTGATTTCCAGGCGGAAATGGATATGTTAAACCAGGCTTTCGCAGAAGTAATGATGGAAGGGGACGCAGAAGAACGGGTATTTACCTTCCCGATCCCCACCTATAATATTACCGAAGACTTTGACTGGGACAATCCCAATTACGATAAGATCTGGGAGATGACCTCCAAATACGGCATCCCCTACTTCTCCAATTTCGTTAATTCCGATATGAGTCCGGAAGACGCCCGCAGCATGTGCTGCCGTCTGCGTCTGGACAATCGTGAACTGAGGAAACGCGGAGGAGGACTGTTCGGAGCCAATCCGCTGACCGGTTCCATCGGCGTGGTCACCATCAATATGAGCCGCCTGGGATATCTGGCCGCCAATAAAGAGGAATTCTTCAGCCGTCTGACTGTCCTGATGGACATGGCGCAGAACAGCCTGGAGATCAAACGCAAGGTGCTGGAACAACTTACCGAATCAGGCCTTTATCCCTATTCCCAGTTTTACCTGCGCGAGGTCAAAGAGCGGTTCGGCCAGTATTGGAAAAACCACTTCTCCACCATCGGTCTGATCGGGATGAATGAAGCCTGTTTAAACTTCCTGGGCGTTGATATTGCCAGTGAAAAAGGCACTGCCTTTTCCATAGAAGTCATGGATTTCATGCGTGATCGTCTGGTGAGGTACCAGAATGAAACCGGTGACATCTATAATCTGGAAGCAACTCCGGCCGAAGGCGTGAGCTATGGGATCGCCCGCAAGGATAAAGCCCAGTATCCCAATATCATCGTCGCCAATGAGATGGAGTTCAAACAGGGAGCGGAGCCTTATTACACCAACTCCACTCAACTGCCGGTCTACTATACCGAAGACCTCTTCAAAGCGTTGACTATCCAGGAGGAACTGCAGACCCGTTACACCGGCGGTACGGTCTTCCATGTCTTCTTAGGTGAAGCCGTACCCAACATCGCTTCCGCCAAGAAGCTGGTACAAAAAGTATGCGCTCAGTTCCGGCTGCCTTACTTCACCCTGACACCGACTTTCAGTATCTGTCCCAGCCATGGCTACTTGAAGGGCAAGAATCATGAATGTCCTATCTGTGCTGCGGAAGGCAAACAGACCCAGTGTGAAGTTTATTCACGGGTAGTCGGCTACATCCGCCCGGTGGACCAGTGGAATGCCGGCAAGCAAGAAGAATTCAAAGAAAGAAAATTATTTGACAGGGCTGTTCAATAGATGAATTTTGCAGGAATGATCAATCAAAGTCTGCTGGATTACCCGGGTGAGATCGCCACCGTGCTCTTCACCCGGGGCTGCAACTTTGCCTGCCCTTTCTGCCATAACGGCCATCTGTTGTTAAAATTCAACAAAGCCCAGAGCGAGGAGATCGAGCTGGAACAGGTCATGGCCTTCCTGCAGGAAAGGAAAGGCTTTATCGATGCCGTGGTGATAAGCGGCGGCGAGCCCACGTTACATGCGGAACTGCCGGAAACCATCCGGGCGTTGAAAGCGCTGGGATTTCTGATCAAACTGGATACCAATGGCACCAATGTTGATATGCTCAGTCATCTGCTGGAAGATAAATTGCTGGATTACGTGGCCATGGATATCAAAGCCCCGCTGGAGTTCAAAAAATACCAGCAGGCCAGCGGCAAACTGACCAATGGGGACTTTTTCAATGTCAGAACTTCGGTCAATCTGCTGATGCAGGCAGATATTGCCGTGGAATTCCGCACTACCGTGGTTCCGGAACTGCACAGCTATGACGATATCGAAGCCATTGCCCGGCACATTGCCGGCGCCAGACTTTACTCCCTGCAGCAGTTCAATCCCAGCAATACATTAGAACCATCCTTTAAAAGCTGCCTGCCATACAGCAAGGAAGAGATGGAACACCTGGCCGGCATTTGTGCGCCCTATGTAAATGAAGTCCGGGTGGTAAATATTTAAGACTACGGCATGATCCCTCTGGAGAACCTGGGGAATCATGCTTTTCTGTTTTTGCTGCTGACCGTAGAGAAAGCATGATTGGTCTGTTATAAAATCTCCGCTTCTGCTAAAATTGGATTAACAACAGCCGAAAAGACAGGGGAGGAAGGTTATGGCAGAGAAAATCGAGTTTACCAGAAATTATAGCGATCTATGCACCAATAAAGGTTTTCAGTTTGAGTTTTACTGTGACCGCTGCGGCAGCGGCTTTCGGACCCGTTTCAAACCTTCCGTTTCCGGAACGGTCACCGGCGTCCTGGAATCCGCCGGCAGCCTATTAGGCGGGTTTTTCAACAATGCCGCCGACATCAGTGAGCGGGTACGCTCCGCCGCTTGGGAAAAGGCACATGATGATGCGTTTACCGAAGCCATGAAGGAATTAAAACCGGACTTTGTTCAGTGTCCCCGCTGCTCTTCCTGGGTGTGCCGCAAAAGCTGCTGGAATAATAATAAAGGTTTATGCAAAGAATGTGCGCCTGATTTAGGGGTGGAGATGTCAGCCGCCCAGGCCAGCAAGTCCGTAGAAGAAGTATGGGCCCATGCGTCTATGGCAGAAGAAGATAAAAAACTGGCCGCCGAAAACTGGCGGGAAACCATCCGGGCCTCCTGCCCCCAGTGCGAAGCACCGCTGGCCGCCAATGCCAAGTTTTGCCCCGAATGCGGCGCTCAGCTAAAAACCAAAACCTTTTGCACAGAATGCGGCTGCGAACTGAAACCAGGCAGTAAATTCTGTGCCGAGTGCGGAGCCAAACAATAAAG
>CAZNPR010000133.1:0-3273 GCA_964574965.1 uncultured Syntrophomonas sp.
GTCGTGAAAATGCCATTGCTCAGGGTCGGTTTGATCTTGGATTGCACCTTCCCTTCTTTATCGGTATAGGTGGAGTAAAGGGTTAAAAATGACTTGCCGCCTTTAGAGCGCCATGCGCCTTGCACGAAATCCAATTGACCGCCTGTGCCTGAACGCTGTTTCATAGCCACGGATTCAGAGGCGCACTGGCCGGTCAAATCCACTTCCAAGGTACCGTTCACGGAAATCAGTTTATCATTTTTGCCAATAATATAAGGATCGTTGACAAAGCGGGTAGTATGCATTTCAATCAGCGGGTTATCATCAATAAAATCATATAATTTTTTTGAACCCAGGGCGAAAGTGGCAACCCACTTATATGGCATGAAATTTTTCTTGGTACAGGTGATAACACCGGCATAGTATAAATCAACCATGCTGTCAGCCAGCATTTCTGAATGGACACCCAGATCCTTCTTATCCATCAGGAAATTGGCAACGGCATTAGGCATGCCGCCAATCCCTATCTGAATACAGGAGCCGTCTTCAACCATATCGGCGATATAGCGGCCAATGGCTTCATCTTTTTCGTTTACTGGGATAGTGGGGAGTTCAACTAATGGAATCGTGTTTTCCACGATCATATCAACGTCACTGATATGAATCTGATTGGTGCCAAAGGTTCGGGGCATGTTTTCATTGACTTCCAATACGACATGGCGTATGCTTTCATTTTTACTAGTTTCCCAGCCCCAGTCGCAATTGGTTCCGGTACTGAAAAAGCCGTGCTTATCCATAGGTGCTACTACCAATCCTACGATATCGCATTTGCGGCAAATATTCACCATATCTACCGATTCGCCTAATCTTACGGGAGTATAAGTGAATAAACCTTTGCCGACGAAGTCTCTGACCACGGGACCTACAAAACCGCTGTCAATGACCACCTTGCCGATCAGATCAGGATGATACAGATCAAACCATCTGACATCCACGCCGCTTACAAAATTGATATCGACCAAATCATCTGAGCTCTTTATTCTCTGTGCAACTGCATTGATCAACGCCAGCGGCTGTCCGTTTGATAATGGAGAGACCACCATATCTCCGCTTTTTACTAGTTTCGCAGCCTCCTCCGCTGAATTTAGTTTTTGTTTATACATCTCCTGCCATCTTTGCATTCATTAACTCCCCCTTTTTAAAATTAATAAAGAAACCTATAAACCACCTCCTTAAGAATGAATAGACAAATAGAAGAGAATTATTCAGAATATTATAATAAATTAATTATATAACAAGGTGTGAACAAATTGTTGATATAATATCAGATTCAATAGAAAGATATTTAAAATATATGTCCATGATCTTTTGAAAAGAAAATAATCAGGAGATTTTATATTATTAATTTATTGACAGGCGAAAGGAATTTAAATATATTAATGATAAATAGGATGAAATTAGTCAACATTATAAAACAAAACGGGGGGATCATTCATTGCAAATTACCAGGCAAGCAGAATATGCGATCCGTACACTGGTGGAAATGGCGAAATACGCTACGGAAGAAACATTATCGACCCATGTTATTGCCCTGCGGCAGGAAATCCCCGCTGATTTTTTGAAGAAAACTGTTAAATTGCTGATCCTGGCCAGATTGGTCACTACGCAGCGGGGGATCAAAGGTGGATTAAGGTTAGCACGTCCCGCGGAACAAATTTCTCTGCTTGATATCATCACTGCCGTTGACGGTCCGATTGCATTAAATGTTTGTCTTGCGGAGGGAAACAACTGTAAGAATAAAAATTCCTGCAGCATTTCTGCAGCACTGGCTTCGGCACAGGAAGCAATGATAAAAGAGCTGGCAAAAATCAGTCTGGCGTCACTGGCAGATGCAAATTGACCTACAATAACGGATGTTTGAATAATATGGAAAGTTAATGAAAATTGAATAAAATGATGCTCATCATGGTCAAGTCATAAGGATAATGGAGAGGATTACAGTATGAAATGGAATCAGGAAGCATTAAATGAATCTGAAAAAACCCCTCGTTTTGCCAGCGAGATGGCCAAAAAAGCTGTAGAAAAAGATGTAAAAGCCCAGGGGCGGGATGAAGTGACACTGGAGGATGTGAGAAAAGGAAGGGACAAATATATTGCTTTCGCCGAAGGAGACGATAAGCCGGGGAAAGAAAAAATTGCCGTCGTGCGATGTGAGACGGTTGCAGAAGTTTGTCCTGGAGTCGCTTGTTTTAAAGCTTTCAATAAAAAGAAGATCCATTTTCGAAAATATCCGGAAGATACAGAGATGATTGGCTTTATTACCTGCGGAGGATGTCCGGGCAGAAGAGTCTCCCGTTTGGTGGACAGCCTGATCAAACATGGATTAACTACAGTGCATCTTTCTTCCTGTATGTTATCGGGAGGAGATTTTCCTCTATGTCCGCATGTTGAGGAAATCAAAAAATCAATTGCAGCGAAAGGTATAAAAGTCGTCGATGGTACGCACCATTAAAACAAGGAGGAACTGCGAAAATGTCAAAAAGAACTGTCGTAAGTATAGATGAAGAATTATGCAATGGCTGTGGAGCCTGTATCAGTCCATGTGCTGAAGGGGCATTGGAGATCATTGATGGGAAAGCCCGGGTGATCAAAGATGAACTATGCGATGGCGCAGGATTTTGTTTAGGTATATGCCCGGTTGGGGCACTTTCATTGGAAAGCCGCGATGCTGACGCATTCTCAGAGCAGGCTGTAAAAATCCGCAGATTGGAAGGAAAAAGCGCAGGTACAAGTTATATTCCCCAGCATTGTATGTCCTGTAATGCTTCGGAAGAAGAAAGATATCTGTTGCCGGTTAAATATAAAGGCGGGGCTCTTTGGTGCTGTACCCGCTGTTTGCCTGGCTTGATCCATGGTTGATCCTTTAGAATAAATTACTGTTTTCATTGTCGAATTGCTGAAGGAACTTAGCTGTGACGCAGGGGATGCTTTTATCTGCAGGCTTTTGTTCAATTTTTTCTCTGGCGGAACATGTTACCAGTATTTTTTAATAGACGAAAGATTGATTTTTTCGATGGTTCATTATATAATTTAGTTACGGTAGCGGAGACGAGGTAGTTCCAATACTTTAATGAAAATTCAGATAAAGTCCAAGGTATTCTAAAACTCTAAAGGTCCGTTTAACCGAAAAATCAAAAGGGTCCCGAACAAGGTGAAATTCCAGGTAGTTTATTCATTCACAAGAAGAGAGGTAATCTTAATTACAGACTCAGTGAAGATCTCCGCTACCGTTAA
>CAZNPR010000134.1:0-3265 GCA_964574965.1 uncultured Syntrophomonas sp.
CATACACCGAATCTATAATTTATATGTAGAATTTAATGGGAAAGAGTTTTAGGGAGGAAGATATAAGAGTGAATTATTTAAGTGATATGCTCTATAAACTCCAAATGCATATGCCATGTTAGATACTAAAGGTATTTTATCAACATATAAACAGTTAAATGAGAACTATGAGTGCAGGAAGTGAAGAAGTGCCAAGAACTAGAATTTTGTTTATTCTACCTAGTATGTCAGCAGGTGGAGCTGAACGGGTAATGCTAAATTTGCTTATAAAATTACCCCGGGATAATTTTGATTTATCTCTGGTCCTGACGAAAGATGGAGGAGAGTTCTTAGCCAAGGTACCAGAAGATGTAAAAACATTCATGTTGGAAACCAGTAGATTTCGTTATGTTATACCAAAATTGATAAAAATTATATGGCAACAAAGAATAGATGTGGTTTTTCCTACCCTGGAAGGATTGAACCATTCTATATTGATGCTTAAATGGCTATTTCCTCCCCAAACCCGTGTAGTAATAAGGGAGACAACTTCTATGAGCGGTCTGCTGAAATACAACATAATAAAGCAGGGTTCGATTACTATAATAAAATGGTTATACCCCAAGGCTGACTCGATAATTACCCTTTGTAAATATATGGCTGCTGATCTAGAAGAAATAACGGGTATACGTTTTAAAAACCGGCAAGTCATATATAATCCAGTTGATATTATAGGAATTAAGACCAATGCAGCCTACGCCAATCCTTTTTGTGGGAAAGGAATAAACATAGTTGCGGCCGGACGATTGAGCCCGCAAAAAGGTTTTGAACGATTGATAATGGCATTTCCGGCCTTACTGGAAAAAAGACCTGAAGCGCACTTATGGATACTGGGTGAAGGATGGCTCAGAAGCAGATTGGAAGCGCTGGTTGAAAACTTGGACCTGCATGACAGAATTCACCTTCCTGGATATCAGGACAATCCTTATGACTGGATTAAAAATGCAGATTTGTTTATATTAAGTTCACTATATGAAGGACTGCCCAATATTTTACTGGAGGCTATAGCATGCTGTTGCCCTGTCATCAGTCTGGAAAACTTTGGAGGCACCTTGGAAATACTTGAGATGACAGGTCAGCCTGAGAGATACGTAAAGGAACTAACTTGGGATGATTGGTGGTTTGAAAGGCCAGCACCGGAAGCTTATATGAAACTGGAGGAGCATTTCAGCATAGAAAAAATAGTGGCTCAATATAGCGAGGTTTTAAGATAGTGTGCGGGTCTTTGCAAAGCTGTAGTTCACTGCATTAAGGACTAACTAAGCAGGGCAGTCAGGGCATGCGAACAGACAAATAAAAAAGGCTATTTAATGACAACATTTATTATATAAGAAATTATAAATGATGGAAAATATAATCGTTACCGGAACGGCTGGGTTTTTCGGCAGTAAAGTTAGCCAAATACTTATGAAGAAGGGACGCAAGTTGCCTTCAAGAAACGAAGATATAGCATTAGTCAATCATACATCAGGCACCAATTACATTCTTTAAATCGTTCCTACATAAAGGTACTAAGCATTTTACAATGATAAGAGTATAATGGAATTAACTTTGGAAAGATTTGGGGGGCTAATATGAAAAAATCACTCAGAATCATTTCATTTATCTCATTACTTGTTTTCCTTGCAATTTCTTTAAACATTTCAAATACTTATGCTGAAAAGAATGAAAATACCCTTACCGTTATTTTCACCCACGACCTACACGATCATTTACTGCCTTTTGCTTTGGAGAAAGACGGTAATATTAAGGAATATGGCGGCTATGCCAGAATTCAAAGTGCCATTAATAGTGAAAGGGAAAAGGAGCCTGATTTAGTCCTGGTTGATGCCGGTGATTTTTCCATGGGAACTCTTTTTCAGACCATATATGCACAAGAAGCTCCGGGTTTATCACTCCTGGGACAGATGGGGTATGATGCCACAACATTTGGCAATCATGAATTTGATTTTCGGGCACAGGGATTGGCGGATTGCCTGCAGGCAGCCCGAAAGAATGATCAAAAGTTACCTGAAATATTGGTATCCAATGTTGTTTTCCCGGATGGTAATACGGAAGAACTTACTGAATCGTTATCCAGTTTAAAAAATGCCATGAATGATTACGGAACCAAAGAATACATCGTTCTGGAACGGAACGGCAAACGAATTGGTATATTCGGTTTGATTGGATATGAAGCCATTTCCAATGCCCCTATGGCAGAGGTTGCATTTGCGGATCCTCTGGAAACTGCTGCCCGCGTTACAAATCAGCTAAAAAACCATGAAAAGGTAGATTTGATCATTTGCTTATCCCATTCCGGAACCTCTGCCGACAAGGAGGATTCTGAGGACGAGATCCTGGCCAAAAAAGTTCCCGACATTGACGTCATAATCAGCGGGCACACTCATTCCCGGCTGACCAAACCTATTATAGTGGGTAAAACGATTATTGGTTCAACTGGCGAATATGGTGAAAATATCGGCAAGCTCACAGTTGAAGAAGGAGCAGATGGACGCTGGCAATTAGGGGAATATAAACTTATGGCCATCGACGAACAAATGCCTGCAGACAAGAATATTACAGTCAGAATCGAAGAATTTCGTAAAAAAGTACAGTCTGGTTATCTGGATGAAATGGGTTTGACTTTTAATCAGGTATTGGCCGAAACTCCGTTCAGCTTTTTGCCGTCTGCGGAAATTGGTCTCAGACATGCCGAAGAACCTCTGGCTAATCTTATCAGTGACGCTTATATTTATGCGGTGAAAATTGCCGAGGGAGAAAATTATGAACCAGTGGCAGTAGCGGTCGTGCCCAGCGGCACCATCCGCAGTTCATTTGTAAAAGGAAATATCACCGTAGCAGATGCTTTTGCGGCTAGTTCTTTAGGGATTGGACCCGATAAAAAATCGGGTTATCCTTTAATTTCAGTGTATCTGACCGGTCGGGAGTTGAAAACCGCTTGCGAAGTAGATGCGTCCATTACTCCGATCATGAATCCAGCTCAATTATATATTGCCGGGATGACCTATACCTTTAATCCCAATCGATTGATGTTCAACAAAGTCATAGAAGCATCGTTTATGAAAGGAGACGGAACCCTGCAGAAAATAGATGATGAGCACCTTTACCGGGTAGTGGCCGGATTATATTCTGCTCAGATGCTGTCAGTGGTGGGTGAAAAGTCTTTCGGGATCTTGTCTATCGTCCCTAAAAACATAGAAGGGGAACCGATCATTGATTTTGA
>CAZNPR010000135.1:0-3238 GCA_964574965.1 uncultured Syntrophomonas sp.
ATAAATAACCCGAGCTTATTTTCTTATCATACCCACTGCTTTAAAAATTTCTATTACAAAAATGGGAACGATGGCTAACCCCAGCGCAGTCAAGTACATGGGAGCAGTAAGCTGTGTCATGCCAAAAGCTGCAGTGATG
This sequence comes from uncultured Syntrophomonas sp., assembly GCA_964574965.1. Lineage (GTDB taxonomy): Bacteria > Bacillota > Syntrophomonadia > Syntrophomonadales > Syntrophomonadaceae > UBA1368. The sequence goes on from CAZNPR010000135.1 coordinate 140, forward strand.
GGGGGAATAAAAGCAACCAGGATGATTAATATAAAAGATGTCAAGGCCGCCCAGTTGAGAAATTTATTGCTGAAAAAGCCGATGCGGAACAAGGAATACACGGAGCGCATATTAAATGCATGAAAGATCTGGGTACCGGCTAAAACCAAAAAGGCCAGCGTTCTTGCAGCAACGATATCCCCGGTACTTTTCCAGGCTGTCATGAACCCGATCAGTGTGAGAATGGCGAACATCGCGCCTTGAAAAAGGATGCGCAGTCCAAAGCCGTCAACAAAAAGACCCTCTCCTTTGGGTTTTGGTTTTCGCTGCATAATATTGTTTTCCACCGGTTCCATCCCCAGAGCGATGGCCGGCAGGCTATCGGTCACCAGGTTGATCCACAGAAGCTGCACGGCCAGGAAAGGGGAGACCTGCCACAACAGCATTGCCGAAAACACCACCAGGACCTCTCCAATATTGGTGCCCAGCAGAAATCCGACTGTATGTTTGATATTTTCATAAATGCCCCGGCCTTCTTTTACCGCATCGACGATGGTCGCAAAATTGTCGTCGGTGAGTACCATGTCTGCCGCACCTTTCGCCACATCAGTACCGGTAATTCCCATGGCGCAGCCAATATCAGCAGCCTTTAAGGCGGGAGCATCATTGACACCGTCACCTGTCATGGAAACGACTGCCCCTTGCTTTTGCCAGGCTCGGACGATGCGGATCTTATCTTCCGGTGATACCCGCGCATAAACTGAGATCTGACTCACCCTGGTGTTAAGTTCTTCTTCCGACATTTTGGATAGTTCACTGCCATTGACTGCTTGGTCACCTTCCAGCAGGATGCCCAGGTCTTTGGCGATAGCAGATGCAGTGACTACATGGTCGCCGGTGATCATGACCGGCTTGATTCCGGCAGCACGGCAAACTGAAACTGCGTCGCGGGCTTCCGGACGGGGCGGATCGATCATACCCACCAGACCCATAAAAGTCAAACCTTGTTCTAATTCTTCGGGTTTCAGTTCAGCCGGGATGTCTTGCAGTTCTTTATAGGCAATGGCCAACACCCGTAAAGCCTGACGGCTAAGTTCATTGGTGCAACTGCGTCCTGCTTCCAGATCGCCTTCGATACATCGGTGAACCAGTACATCAAAGGCACCTTTCACGATCAAAATATTCCTGCCTTCGATCTGGTTGATGGAACTCATCATTTTGCGATCAGAATCAAAGGGTAAAACAGCAGACCGCATATACATACGGTTCAATTCTTCCTTGGGCATATCATTCTTTAAGGCTGCCATTACAATAGCAGTTTCTGTAGGATCACCAATATGTTTTTCGTTGCCCTGATCATCGAATTCTACAGCGCCATCAGAACAAAGGGTTCCATAAAGAAGCAGCTTTCTGATGGCAGGGGAATTATTTTTATCGATATCTTCCAGCAGGCTTTCGCTGGCTAGAAACGCTTTCGTTAAAGTCATCTGGTTTAAGGTCAATGTTCCGGTCTTGTCTGAACAAATCACGGAAGCACTCCCCAGGGTCTCGACTGCCGGCAGCTTTTTAATGATGGCGTTTTTTCTCACCATCCGCTGTACACCAATGGCCAGCACCACAGTAACGATAGCAGGAAGGCCTTCAGGTATCGCTGAAACAGCTAGAGCAACGGCGATCATAAAGATATCCATGATTGCCATGCCGTTTATAACCCCGATAATAAATATGACCGCACAAATGGCGAGGGCCAGAAAGCCAATGTATTTACCCATTTCAGCCAACTTAAGCTGCAAGGGGGTCTGGGAATCCGCTTCAGCATTTAAAAGATCAGCGATCCTGCCCATTTCGGTTTTCATACCGGTGGCGGTAACCACCGCTCTGCCTGATCCGTAAGTGATGCTGCATCCCGAATAAAGCATTGTAAAACGATCTCCTAAGGGATCATTTTCTGCTACCACTGCTGCGGCGTCTTTTTCTGCCGGCACCGATTCGCCGGTAAGGGCAGATTCTTCTGATTTCAGGCTGTTGGATTTGATAATACGGCTGTCAGCCGGAACATAATCGCCGGCTTCCAGGATAATGATGTCGCCGGGAACAAGATTTGCCGCATCAATGATCATTTCTTTTCCGTCACGGACGACCCGCGCCTGCGGGGCAGAAAGGGTTTTCAGCGCATCCAGTGCCCGCTCGGCCTTGCCTTCCTGAAAGACACCGATGATAGCATTCAAGACCACGATCAATAAGATCAAAAGCGGTTCAAAAAAACCTTCTCCTTCATACCAGGAAACAACAAAAGAAATAGCTGCCGCGATGAGCAATATGATGATCATGACGTCTTTGAATTGAGAAATAAACCGTTGGAAAACAGTTATTTTCTTGCCTTCATCGAGCTTGTTCTCACCGTATTGCATTAATCGGCTGGCAGCTTCCTCCGAACTCAAACCGGTTGATGAATCAACAACTAATTGATGTAAAACTTCCTCACAGTCAATGCTATAGGGTATCAAATTAAGCTTCATCCTCCTTGCCAATATGAAAAGTTTATTTTAGAAATATACTGATACTAATTTTAACTGAAAAATAGCGTTTATCCAAATCACACAAAAAAATCATTACAGTGATCATAGGTTTACATAATATAATTATCTGCAAATAATATTTTTGAATGCAAGCCATTTTTAAAGATGTTGACTCATTTTTATAAATTACTATTTGCATCCAAAAAAAGCATCAAATTAAATGAGATGTAACCCATTTAAAATAATTAATTAGATATAAACTATCAATTACAGTTAAAAATCGCTTAAAACGCAAAATATTAGCTCCAGAGAAAATTAAGGAAAAAAAACAGGCTTTTTAGCGATTGAAAGCAGATCGGGTACACATAAACTATGCCGGAACAAATTTAAATCGCTTAGAAAGCAAAATAGAAGCTCAAATATTTAAGTTTGAATATAAAGGAAAGATCATAAGAAAAAGTTAGAACGCAAAATATTTTGGTGGCTGTTAGTAAAAACGAATGCTATAGCATATGACAAATTATTAGCAGACTTTATATTTTATAAATAAATTAAGAATTCACAACAGGACACAGAATAAAAAACCATTATAGATGTCAAT
>CAZNPR010000136.1:0-2899 GCA_964574965.1 uncultured Syntrophomonas sp.
ATTAATAGAGTAATCCGTTGATTTACACTCAAATATTGAGATAGGAGTGAGGCGATTTTACAGGAGCATATCTTTGTGTGGAGGAAAAGAGGTAAAGGCGAGGGAGTTACCCACAGAATAATTCCCTCGCAACGACTCCCATTCAACCGCAGTTCTTTTTCAATTCACCAACAGTAGACCGGGCTTTTCCGGAATACAATGATATGCTCCTGGTGTGAAAACAACCCCCGCCTGCCTGTGCCCAGGATAGGTATGCCATATAGGGTATACCTCTGACACACCTAACCAACTAACCAACTGTTCAACGCCTCACGCCTCACGCATTGATCAGCATCCCTTAAAATTAGCTTCCCGCCGTTCAATAAAAGCCTGTACACCTTCGGCAGCATCCTGGCTGGTCATGATCGGCATTAAATCAGGCAAAAATCTATTTATAGCCGTTTTTGCACCCTGTATTCGGGCAATTCGTGCTGACTTGAGAGCAGCCTGAACTGCCAGAGGAGCCTGCTTGGAAACTTTAACAGCAAATTCAAGGGCTTTGTCGAATTGTTTGCCCGGTTCAGTTATTGCCTGAATTAGACCCAGGCGATATGCTTCTTCAGCATTGATTTCATCACCGGTCAGAATATACCGCATGGCATTGCCCCATCCGATTTCCTCGAACATTCTGACTGTTGCACCACCTACCGGATAGATACCACGTTTTACTTCTATCTGGGCCATGCGCAGATCAGATGCTGCGACTCTTATGTCGGAAGTAAGCAGGAACTCAATAGCAAAGGTATAGGTTATGCCTTGTACAGCCATAACCAAAGGCTTCGACAGACGATTGTCCTCATCCAGTCCAAAGGGATCGATGGTCCCTTCCGGCATATCCGGCATTTTGCCCTCAGCAAAAAAAGGCGCCCATTGTACAAGATCCAATCCGGCAGAAAAATGGTCGCCTTTAGCATACAAAAGACCGCAGCGAAGATCCGGATCACTGTTTAAGCGGCCGTAAGCATAGGCGATATCCCAATACATTTCAACATCCAATGCATTTCTCTTATCCGCCCGGTCGAATCCGATCAACAGAACATGACCTTCCTTTTGAACCGCTATCTTTGATTCACTCATTTAAGCCGTCCCCCCTTTTTTTATATACCATCCAGATTAAATTAAACCTATGATAGCGCTTTTTACACCAGGATAAAAGCATACTTTTCGTAATTGTTTATTATGCTTTCAAAATTTCCTGATAAACTGTTTCCTTAAATCCCAGCCATAATTTTTTACCGTTCGTCATTAACGGACGAGTCATAATTCTCGGATTTTCATAGATCAGATCAGCGATGGCCTTTTCATCCATCTTGTTTAGATCCACATCCATTTTCTTAAATACCTGGCTTTTCAGATTGACCAGATCTTTGACTGACAGATCACCGATACCGGCTAATATTTTAAGTTCCTTTAGACCAGGAGGGTCTTTTAACAGATCGTGATAGGTGAATGCTGCCTTATGATCCACAAGCCACGCTTGTGCTTTGCGGCAGGTCGTTCAAGAGGGAACACAATAAAAATCCAAATTCTTTGCCATTACTATCACCTCATTTAAAATTCATTACTTATGGTTATAATTATAAACAATAAATGCAAAAACTTGTCATCAAGTGGGTAATTTTAATAAATTATGTTAGAATCTTTGCAGATAATAAATTTGGGAAGCTATTTATTAAGGAGGATGTTTTATGAATCGAATCGAGCAAGCGCTGATCCATGCACTATTTGTCCACCTGCATCATAATGCAGACAAGGCCATTGATTTTGGGATGTTTAAAAGGCTTAATCAAAAAGTGGATGCAGTATGGCCAGGTGCATTATTGGTGGGTCCGGAAGCAAATGATGATGCGGCAGTGGTTCAAATACCCGGTTCTGATTGTCTGGTGGTAAGCAAACTCGAAAGTCATTGTTCACCCTGTGTTCCGCGTCCTTATGACAGTGCCGCCACCGGGGCAGGGGGGGCTATGCGTGATGTCGTTGCCATGGGTGCCAGACCAATCTATATTCTTGATTTTATTGGTACCCGTCCGCCGGAAGAAGAAGTGATCGTTGGGCCTTGCGGCTTTAACGGTAAATGTACCTGCGGGAATTGTGTCACCATGACCAGCCAGGACAGGATCAATCTGATGTTAAAAGGCGTTGCTGATATGTGTGAAACCATGGGAGTGTTTGTGGCTGGAGGCGGTTTTTCAACTTCCTTCAGTGATATCGTCCCGGCAGTGGTCGTATCCGTCACTGGTAAACTTGTAACAGAAAAACCATTGACCAAACCGGCAAAATCAGCTGGCGATAAAATCATTATCATAGGAGAAACCAGTAATGACGGAAATGACACCCTTTATCGTGCCGGTCTGGTTGAAACCATGTTTCCGGCGGTAGCCTTATTTGCAGAAGAAAGAACCACTATGGATGCGACCCTGGCAGCCTTTGCTACTGGCAAAATAAAGGCTTGTTCAGATTTGGGAGCAGCAGGGATCGGAGCCGCAGTATGTGAATCAGCACGTTTCGGCGGCTTTGGTGCCAGGGTAGATCTTGCCAAGGTTCCGGTGAAAATAAAAGAAATCATGCCGGAAGAAATATTTATCTGTGAAACCCAGGCTCGTATGCTGCTCCAGGTAGCTGCTGAAGATGTGGAAGAAGTGCTTAGTGCCATTCGCAGCAAAGGCGGCATCACAGAAATGATCGGCGAGATCACCAATGCGGATGAAGAAATATTCACCTATGGTGAAGAAACTATAGCTGTGATCCCCAACCATCCTTCAGCCGAATTACTAGCTTCATTGAGCAAATAAAACCTTATATAAACCTATTATGTAAATAAAAAAGCAAAGACATTTGTCTTTGCTTTTTTAGTATAAAT
>CAZNPR010000137.1:0-2869 GCA_964574965.1 uncultured Syntrophomonas sp.
AACATATAAATTCCAAAAAGATTTCCTGGTGATTGCTTCTACTCTCTCATAATCTGCTTCTTCTTCATTCCTTATCTTAATCATTTTGTCCATTTATAAACCTCCGATAATTCACCGACGCCTGTAATGAGTTGTCCCTGTGCCCGTCCATTATTCCTACTCATCAGTCTTTTTCAACTGCCTGTCAATATCCCTTCCGCCATACATAATACGTATAATGGCAACTGTCTTGACATCGGCTTTCGGGATATAAAACACTATAAAATTATCTATTGGCATCTGTCTAAGCCCTCTGCTTTTCCATGGTTCTTTTCCAAATACACGAAATCGTTCAGGCATTTCATTTAAACTCAGAATTCCTTTTTCGATTCTATCCAATTGTCTTACTGCTATCACAGGCTCAAGCAGGGTAAATGCAATATACCCATAAATAGACCTTAAATCTGTATCAGCCTGCTTCGTCAAAACAATTCTATAATTCATATATCATAGTCCTTGCGTATATCTGAAAAGGCTTTCTCAGCAGGTTTGGTATTTTCTGAAATGAAATCCGCATATCCTTTTTCCAACTCTGCATCAAGCTCAGCTTCGGTCAAGCCAAACATCCCGACAGGTTTCAGGGGAGGAATTTTAACCTCAAAAGGAATTCCCCTTTGCATAACGACTTGTTTCAAAAATATATTCACTGCATTTGACATCGGGATACCCAATTGCTCTAAAACTAACTCTGCCTGTTCCTTAAGGCCAGGTTCAAGCCTTATATATATGTTAGTTGTTTTTGCCATTGCTGATCACTCCTTTCATTAATCATTTTATGCGATTGTATTTACAAAAGCAATTCAACTGCTATAACGCTCCTTCTTCTTCCCCTACTTCCTCATGAGCCTCAATAGTCCGCCATATTTTTTAAAGTCTATCTCGAAAAAGTCGCAGGCTACCTCCAGATCCATGGCGATATTACCGCCTGATTTACGGGCTTGCAAGTCTTCGGGCAGTTCCTTGATGATGCGTTCGGCTTCCCATGACTCACCCGCAAAGTAGTGCAGCTGCGAATGCTTTTTATCCACTTCAAAGGCCTTCCGATTGATTTGCCAGGCATCCTTGATCTTTTTGATGGCCTGGGCGCCGGTCACCTTTTCACTGAAATAATCATCCAGGGTCAACCTGCGAATATAACCCGGCATATCTCTATCCGCATACTGGGAAACGATGTCATAAATAATGTCAGATGATTCCTGCAGTATATCCGGTGTTCCTTCTTTATCATCATCCTTCAGTGATTGCAGCAAATCCGGCATGATATCCAGCATCCGTCTGAGATATTCCCGATAAAAAGCAGTGCCGATATTTTTCTGCACCCGTCTCACTATGCTGGTTTTCATAATTTCCGTATTCTTCAAACCAGCCTGCACATGGCACAGCACCGTCCTTCTGATGATCTCCTGGGCCACCGCCTTGACATCCTCATTGGCACTGATCACCACCGCCGGATAGTGGATAAGGTTCTCCGACACCCCGAATTGATCATTTTTGATCATTTCCACCGCATGTTGACTAAATCTCGTCTGGGTCAAATCATCCACAATAATAGGGGCTCCCCTGACGGTTCTCTTTAGCCCGTCGATGTTTGACCGGGTAAAATCCGGTGCTGCTATTTTGGTCTTTTGCCCGATCATCATCTTGAGCAGGGTTTCCAAAAAACTGGTCTTGCCAGCTTTGCTTTTCCCATATACCAGGCCGAATACCGGATAAGGCATCAGGTTTTGATTATATTTCGCCGCCATATCCCGCATCACAGCCATGAAAGGCGTGGTAAAAAACCAGTTGGCAAATGCATAATATTTGGCCTGCATCCCTGCCACATTACCGTGGAATTTTTCGTATCCTGCCATATACTCCAGGAACAGCTCCACATCATTTTTTACTTCAGCCGGTTCCGGATCCAGATCCAGGACAGTATCATTTAAAAGCACTTGCCGATTGGGAATATCGATGACCAATTCCGGATATTCACTGCGAAGCTCCTTTTCCTGGACCAGCGCATCCATGATTCTTCTTTTGGTCTGGATCACCATCTCCGGCAAAAGCAATATCTTCCCCTTTTTATCTGCTTTCGGCATAAACGGTGCGATTTTACGATCCAAATTCCTGACATCCAGAACGTATTTAACTTCTTCATGCGCTTCGGTGCTTGGTTCGATCACCATTGATTTCCTTACTTTCACTGTGCTCATCACCGGAATTTCTGCCAGATTCTCCCCGGTATCCGCTATTTTCAAAGCCGGGACGGTAATGCTATCTGAACTGGTTTGCTTCAGTTCATCAAAACTATCCTTATACCAATCAAAAGCCCTGTCGCCATCGATATAGCTGATGTTCTCCCGCTGCTTGCCTTTAAACGCAGCATAAGACATATTGGCCGAACCCATAATCACACGTTTTCTGCCATCATTGGCTTCCAAAAGATAGATTTTTTCATGAGAAAGCTTTTGCCGGGCAACGAAAAGTTTTAAGGAGTCATTATCGATCCTGTCCAGTAGATCTGCTTTGGCTTTCCCGGAGGTTGTCCGCAATCGTTCTATGGTTTTAGATTGAAAGGCCAGTATTTCGCTCAAGCTATAGGACATTACCTCTTCAAACCCGAAAATTATTTCCGCATATTCAAATCTTTGCAGCAGCTCATTAATAAACCCGATCCCGGAAGAATAGGTAATCGCATACAGCCGGTCAAACCCCGCAAACAGTTCTTCCCAGCTTACACTCTCCGCACCGATAAACTCCATCTGTATTACATCTAGTTGACTGGAATGAACCGACAGATCGTTGAATAAACTGTTATCCATATCCGAATTTTCACCAAACAAATTGT
>CAZNPR010000138.1:0-2863 GCA_964574965.1 uncultured Syntrophomonas sp.
TCTCTTATCCAGAGAGGCAGAGGGACTGGCCCGATGAAGCCCGGCAACCAGCTTTAGGCATGGTGCTAATTCCTGCAGACGTTATGTCTGGCAGATAAGAGCAAGATTCGTTATCTTGCCTCTTTGTGTTAGACAAAGAGGTTTTATTTTGAGCGGGAGGTTATGCATTTGATCGAAATCTCAAATCTTACCAAGATCTATAAAACTCCCATGCACGATGTGATGGCCCTGGATCAGGTCAGCCTGAAGGTAAATAAGGGTGAGATTTTCGGTATCATCGGCTTAAGCGGGGCCGGCAAAAGCACCCTGATCAGGTGCATCAATATGTTGGAAAAGCCTACCACCGGTTCCATCATCGTCGACGGTGAGGTCATCACCTCGTTGGACAAAAAGGATCTGCGCAATGCTCGTCAGAAAATCGGCATGATCTTTCAACAGTTCAACCTGTTATCGTCGCGCAATGTTTTCGATAATATTATGTTCCCTCTGGAAATCAGTCAGGTACCGGTCAATGAAGCCCGGCAAAGAGTGAACGAACTATTGGAGATCGTGGGGTTAACTGATAAAGCCAGGGTTTATCCGGAACAGCTTTCCGGCGGCCAAAAGCAGCGGGTGGGGATCGCCCGGGCATTAGCCAACCGGCCTAAATTGCTTTTATCTGATGAAGCCACTTCTGCCCTGGATCCGCAGACTACCAAATCGATCCTTAAATTGCTGAAGGATATCAACAGCCGGCTGGAATTGACGATTTTACTGATAACCCATGACATGAATGTTATAAAGCAGGTTTGTGACCGGGTAGCGGTGATCGACAATTCCCGCATCGTTGAGACCGGCGACGTATTAAAGATATTTTCCAATCCCGGTACCCCAACTTCAAAAAGCTTTATTAATTCCATCATCAAGCAGGAACTCCCGGAAGAGGTCTTTCACAGCAGCGCACTCAGAGCAGGCCGCTTGATAAGGGTCTCCTTTATCGGCGAGTCAGCCGGAGAGCCGATCATATCCTCGATGATCAGGAAGTATGATGTGAGGGCTAATATTATGTACGGCAACATCGACCGGGTCAAGGACACTCCCTTTGGCAACCTGGTACTGGAACTGGCTGGTGAGGAAAGCGTGATCAGTGAAGCAATCGACTATTTACACCAGCAAGGTTTGGAAATAGAGGTGTTGGACAATGCTTGAAATCATTACTGCCATTGATTTAAACAGCTGGCTTATAAGTAATTTTGGCGATAATGCCTGGATCCCTGAAAAAATCTTGGTCGCCACCTGGGAGACCATATATATGGTAGCTATATCTACCTTTTTAAGTTATCTGTTGGGATTGGTATTAGGCGTCATTCTTGTCATTACCAGTGAAAACCATGTAGCGGAAAATAAATCAGTCAACCTGGTATTAGGGGCAGTGGTCAATGCCACCCGTTCCATCCCATTTATCATCTTTTTGATATTGGTGATTCCCCTGACCCGTGTGATCGTAGGTACCTCCATCGGAACCATTGCCTCCATCGTTCCGCTGACCCTGGCTGCCATTCCCTTTGTGGCCAGACTTACGGAAACATCCCTGAAGGAGATCGAATGGGGACTGATCGAAGCAGCCTTGTCGATGGGGGCCAATACCTGGCAGATCATCACCAAGGTATTATTACCGGAAGCAAAACCTTCATTGATCCTGGGGGTTGCGATAACCACAATCAATCTGATCGGCTACTCTGCGATGGCCGGCATCGTGGGGGGAGGTGGACTTGGTACCCTGGCGTATTATTACGGTTATCAACGCTATGAAGACTCAATCATGTTTATAACCGTAATCGTCTTGATCATAATGGTACAGGCTTTCCAAATGATTGGCGACAGCCTCGCCCATCGGGCAACAAATAAAGGGAGGTAGTGGAGATTGAAAAAGTATCTTGGTTTGTTTTTATGTGTGCTTCTATTGGCAGGAGTTTTAGCCGGATGCAGCAATAATGCTCAAAAGGAACCGGCGCCTGCTGAAACCAAAAACGTCAAACTGGTAGTTGGTGCAACCGCTCAGCCCCATGCTGAGATTTTAGAGCAGGTCGTTCCTGTCTTGGCCAAAGAAGGGGTCGATTTAGAAGTCAAAGTATTTACCGATTATGTCCAGTTGAACCCGGCACTGCAGGAAGGGCAGATCGATGCCAACTTCTTCCAGCATGTACCCTATCTGGATGATTATAATGCCAACAATGGCACTGATTTGGTCTGGACAGTAAAAGTCCATACCGAGCCAATGGGTGTTTATTCCAAGAAAATCACCGATATCACGAAACTGGCAGACGGAGCAACCGTCGGCATCCCCAATGATGCCACCAATGGCGGCAGAGCGCTGGCAGTTCTTGAAAAAGCCGGGATCATTAAGCTGAAAGAAGGCGCTGGGGTAACAGCCACTGATGCTGATATCGTTGAAAATCCCAAAAATGTTAAGATCACCATGATGGACGCTGCGATGCTGCCCCGTACTTTAGAGGATGCTGATATCTGTGTCATCAACAGCAATTATGCTCTGGAGGCAGGACTGAATCCGGTGAATGACTCGATCTTCATGGAAGACAAGGATTCTCCTTTTGCCAATATTATTGCAGTAAAGAGCGAAAACAAAGATAATGAAGCTATCAAAAAGCTGGGAGCTGCCCTGCAGACACCGGAAGTAAAGAAATTTATCGAAGACACTTATAAAGGAGCCTGCGTGCCTGCATTCTAGGCTTAGGTTATCGATCACCAAAGGTTAAGACTGAGACCGGTCAGGGATTATTTGTAGCGCACTTGATGTTCGCTTACATATATTGCTTCCCTGGTTGGCCAGCCTTAACCTTTTTGTTTTCTGTGTACCACTGAA
>CAZNPR010000139.1:0-2831 GCA_964574965.1 uncultured Syntrophomonas sp.
AGATTATGAGAGAGTAGAAGCAATCACCAGGAAATCTTTTTGGAATTTATATGTTCCGGGGTGCGTTGAACACTATTTGGTTCATGTTATGCGCTCCCACCAGGACTTTCTGCCGGAGTTGGATCTGGTGATTGAAGTTGATGATCAGATCATCGGGAATATCATGTACACGAAAACAAAACTCATTGATGAGTCCGGGGAAGAAAAGGACATCCTTACTTTCGGTCCGGTTTGCATTTTGCCGGAGTATCAGAGAAAGGGGTACGGCAAAAAACTGATGGAGTATTCCTTTGAACAGGCGGCCGCACTTGGTTATGATGTGATCGTGATATTTGGCAATCCGAATAATTATGTGAGCCGCGGTTTTAAGAGCTGCAAAAAGTTCAATGTCTGTGTTGAAAATGGGATATATCCGGCGGCCATGATGGTAAAAGAACTCAAACCGGATGTCCTGGACGGAAGAAGATGGGTATACTATGACAGCCCTGTGATGAAGATAGATGAACAAGCAGCGGAGCGCTTTGACGAGGGTTTGGAAACCCTGGAGAAAAAATACCAGCCCACTCAGGAAGAATTTTTTATTCACTGCCATTCTATTATACAGTGAGGCGTGAGGCGATCCTGTCCTGCGTCCCCTGACTCCGGCCTTATTGGCTACATGCCGCTGGACTATCAAATTGCCGCTTATTCAACTCGCCGGCACTGTTATAAAAGGCGAGGTCACTGTTGTTTTCGATCATAGTCCGCAGGAAGTATTCATCTTCATAAAGAACCACCAGGTTATCATCCTGGTCTTTCACACATAAAGTGATCAGCTTGCTGAACCTGCTTTCATCAATAGGTTTATCCGCATATACCCATTTTGACAGTTGATAGGGAAGACGGTGGAGCTGTATATCGGCACCATATTCTGTTTTGAGCCGGTAGTTGAATACTTCAAATTGTAATTCACCGACCACACCTAAAATTAAATCAGCAGTCCGGTCTGTGGTACGGAAAGCCTGGATAGTTCCTTCTTCAACCAATTGAGTTACACCCTTTTGAAACTGTTTTGATTTTAGTGCATTGAGGTTTGTAACTCTGGCAAAATGTTCAGGAGGAAATTGGGGAAGAGGTTCGAATACAAAATTGCCTTCAGCACATAAAGTATCGCCGATACGGAAATTACCCGTATCATGTAAGCCGATGATATCACCAGGGTATGCTTCCTCAATTATATCCCGATCCTGGGCCAGAAACTGCAGCGGTTGAGCCAACCTGATCCTTTTTCCGCTGCGTACATGATTGACTGACATACCTCTTTCGAATTTCCCCGAACAGACCCGCAAAAAAGCAATCCGATCCCGGTGAGCCGGATTCATGTTAGCCTGAATTTTGAATATGAATCCTGAAAAAGCGGTTTTGACATTGTCAATCGGCCCGATGCTGCTCATGTGTGCCCGAGGAGCAGGTGCGAGCTGTAAGAATTCGTCCAGAAAAGTCTGCACCCCAAACTTGTTGATAGCACTGCCAAAATAAACTGGAGTGAGTTTACCCTGGCTGAATTTTTCCTGGTCAAAATGGTCACCGGCAATATCCAATAAGGCGATGTCTTCGCAAAGCTTTTTATGCAGTAAATCATTCACAACTTCTGCAAGGGATGGATCCTCAACACCCCGTTGGTCAAGAGATATAAAGTGTCTGTTTTCATCCTGCCGGTACAATTCGAGCCGATGATTCTGCCGGTCGTAGATGCCGCAAAATTCATCCCCCATTCCGATTGGCCAATTCATAGGGCAGGACCGTATGCCCAGCACCTGTTCCAATTCTTCCAGCAGTTCCAGGGGCTCTTTGCCATAACGATCCATTTTGTTGATGAAGGTAAAAATAGGAATGCCTCTTTGGCTGCAAACCTTGAAAAGCTTAATGGTTTGTGCCTCTACTCCTTTGGCGGCGTCAATCAACATCACTGCACTGTCGGCAGCCATCAAAGTACGATAGGTATCTTCACTGAAGTCCTGATGGCCGGGTGTATCCAGGATATTTATGCGCTTGTCCTGGTAATCAAATTGCAAAGCACTGGAAGTAACTGATATTCCACGTTCTTTTTCGATTTGCATCCAGTCTGATGTGGCAAATTTACGAGCTTTACGTCCCTTTACTTCACCGGCCATACGAATGGCGCCGCCAAAAAGCAGCAGTTTTTCGGTAAGGGTAGTTTTGCCTGCATCGGGATGAGCTATGATTGCAAAGGTGCGTCGGTTTTCTGACTGCAACTTTATTTCTTCATATGTTCTTGTCATGGCTTAATATCCTTTCCAAAAGCCATACCTAATAAAGCATAGCTGAAGTTTATAAATTATTGATGATGTTACTTAATCATCCTGCCAACGATTTTTGTTCACAGTAGTTCGGGTGATTATTTAATGGCATCCAGTGATTCCTTCCGCATATATCATATTTTAAAGCTTAGAAAAGCGCACAAGCGTATATTTTCGCTTTATGGCATTTGAAGGCGTTAAGTATGAAGATGAATTTGGAACCTCACTAATATACTATAAGCTGGAATCTAAATCAAATGAGACTAATATACCATATACGCCAAGGTTCTCCTCACTCCGCACTGTAAAGTGTTGTCAACAACAACCCCGCTTCCTCTCTGTCCTAGGATGGATATACCCGGAGGGTTAGGCCTATAGGGTAGCCCCGCGACAATAAAAATCATCCTCAGGATTATTTTTTTATTCAAAATTATTAGGTATAATTTTTTTATATATCGAAGTATAGGGGGGGCTATATGGAGGGTAAGAAGTTTAATAAAATTCGATCCTATATAGTAGTTGATAATGAAT
>CAZNPR010000140.1:0-2737 GCA_964574965.1 uncultured Syntrophomonas sp.
CCTGGGCTGACGAACACCGCGTAGGAGTTGCCAAAGGTCTGGATGAAGAAGTGATCGCTGGATTAAAGGCTAACTTCATGGGTGAATGTACAGAAGTAGGAATGTATCTTGCCATGAGCCGTCAGGCAGATCGCGAAGGGTTGCCTGAAGTTGCCGAGGCTTATAAGAAAATTGCCATTGAAGAAGCGGAACATGCAGCTAAATTCGCTGAACTGCTGGGTGAAGTGCTGGAAGCTGACACCAAAAAGAATCTGCAGGCTAGAGTCCAGGCAGAATACGGCGCCTGCCAGGGTAAAAAAGATCTGGCCACCCGCGCCAAAACTTTGGGTTATGATGCGATCCATGATACCGTTCATGAGATGTGTAAAGACGAAGCCAGACATGGGGCAGCCTTCGCCGGTTTACTGAAAAGATATTTTTAGATCTTTAAATTAAAAACAAAAGCCTTCCGGTATGTGAATAACATGGACCGGAAGGCTTTATTTATTGCATCAATTTTTATTCCTTGACTCTTTTGCCGGAGATCAGCCAGGGAGCAGGAAATGGCTCCACCATATTCTTGCTGTTAACTCTGGATACCTCTATATGTATGGCTTCCGTGCGCTTCAATCCGTATTCCCTGAATAAAGCTGGAAGAGAAGTTAAGACTTCGAAGTCTAAGGTATAAATCACAAAGTCTATATCGGGATTAATGGCAAGCAGACTCTTCATTTCTCTGTCGATCCTTGGGGAGCCTACAATAAAAGCTATGTTCGGTACTGGCAATTGACGCAAAACATCCTCTTCCAATGACTCGACGATGGTGACGTTGCTCAAGCCAAACTTATCTATATTCTCTTTCATGGTATCCCGATCCCGGCAGTCATACTCCACCGCGACCACACTGCCCTCAACAGCGATCATAGCTGCCTCCACTGCGATGCTCTCTCCGGAGATGATACATATATTGTCCTCGTTCTCCAGATTCAGCTTGTTCATGATAACAGTCCGGACCTCCCGGCAGACATATTGAACAGAGCCGCAGGAAAACCGGCTGTTTTCCATCCCTATTTTGTAATCGGTGACAGCATCAGGATTCATGATCAACATAGCTGCAGAGGCATTGATACCGCGGTTGATCATGTCTGAAACTTTATCATGCTTGATCTCACCGGCTGGATCCGAGCCCTCATTATACCAGATTTCGCAGTCCCCCAGTTCTGCATTCCACATGTCATAGAAGATATCCGGATGTCCGGCATCCGTAAAGACCAGTACCGCTTTGTTGCTCATAACGGTTGGGATCAGATTCTTATTCTTCCCGGTAATGTCAAGCATCTTCAGTTTTGCCAGATTGATGTTAACGTTTTGGGCAAAATACTGCAGCCAGGATAAAATGACCTCATTGGTAAACATGGTTGGTTCCACAGGCCAAACCCCCTTTTCAAGAGTTATCATATCATATTTTTTCAATTTATTCCCCATTTGAGATCAAGCACCGGTGCGTTCCAGCAGGCGTTCCCATTTTTGATCCACAAAAGCCTGTGCTGCTTCAAGCATCCATTCATTGCCCAGCTTAAACATATGGCGAAACCTCCCCTGGGGACGAAGGAAATCTTCTACAGGCCTTTTCTTTTTAGGTATATAGCTTAAACGCCAGACACCCGCTTCCACTTCGTAAAGGGGCCACACGCAGGTATCCACTGCCAACTGCGTGATCTCCGCCAGCTTGGCCATGGGATAATCCCATCCTCTCGGACAAGGGGACAGGATATTTAAAAAGCAAGGCCCTGGGGTGTAAATAGCTTTGTGCGACTTGGTGTGCAGATCCCTGAAATTACCTATCGGGGCAGTTTGAGCTGCATAAGGAATATCGTGCGCTACAAGGATCTCTGTAAGATCTTTTTTTGTTTGCTTTTTCCCCTGCCCCGCCGAACCGATTGGTGAGGTAGTCGTACGGGCATATTGGGGCGTGGAAGATGAGCGCTGGATACCGGTATTCATGTAAGCTTCGTTGTCATAACATACATAGACCATGTCATGACCTCGTTCCATAGCGCCTGACAGGGATTGAAAGCCGATGTCATAGGTGCCTCCGTCACCAGCAAATGTAATGAATTTTACGGTCCCATCAACCTTACCGCGGCGTTTCAATGCATTATAGGCGGCTTCTACTCCAGAGCAGGTTGCAGCAGAGTTTTCAAAGGCAGAATGGATATAACTGTCCATATAGGCAGTATAGGGATACATAAAGGTAGAGACTTCCAAACAACTGGTGGCATTGACCACAACTGCCCGGTCCTCTGGTTCCAGGGCACGCAGCACCCCTGCTACAATGACCCCGGCACCGCAGCCGGCACAGAGCCGATGTCCCCCGGTAAAACGTACCGGTTTTTCCACTTCCTTTTTTAAGTTATATACCGTGCTCATATTTTCTCCTCCTTCGACCTCTGACCCATATGGGTATATACTGGTCCTGTTTCACCAGTCACAGCAATATCCGCCAGCCGTCCAAATACTTTTTCTATATCTGTGGTCTTAACATCGCGGCCGCCCAGGCCGTAAACGATATTGATAAGATACGGCCGGTCCTTCAAAACATACAAAGCGCTGCGGGTCTCAGCAAATATAGGTCCGCCATTGGCTGAAAAACCCTCGGACTTATCCATTACAGCAACTGCTTTGGTCCCTGTTAGTGCCCGTGCCAGTTCCTCGCCGGGGAAAGGGCGGAAGACTCTGATTTTGACCAGGCCCGCTT
>CAZNPR010000141.1:0-2680 GCA_964574965.1 uncultured Syntrophomonas sp.
TTAAATCTGATTTTATATATATAGCACCTATATTTTTCAAGTGCAAGCATTTGCTTGCCACAAGATCATCGCTAATTTTGAAAAAAGGAGGTTCCTCTTTTGGACCTGTTTGATATCAGCCAACCCTCTGATGAACGTTTTTTTGCTCCGCTGGCTTATAGAATGAGACCGGAAAAGCTCGATGATATCATTGGCCAGCAGCATATTATCGGTCCCGGCACGATACTTAGAAAAGCCCTGGAGCTTGACCAGCTTCATTCGTTTGTCCTGTATGGTCCTCCCGGAACAGGTAAAACAACGATCGCAAGAATAATTGCCGCCATGACCAAATCCCATTTCGAACCTATGGCCGCCGTCACGGCCGGGGTCAATGATATACGGAAAATTGCCCAGGATGCTGGGCAACGCTTAAAATTTTACCGGGAAAAAACCATCCTCTTTGTTGACGAGATCCATCGGTTCAATAAATCCCAGCAGGATGTACTGCTCCCTTTCGTGGAAGATGGTACCCTTATTTTAGCCGGTGCGACCACCGAAAATCCTTTATATGAATTGAATAACGCTCTTTTGTCCCGCATAAAAATTTATGTTCTTGAAAGCCTTAGTGATGAAAATATTATAGCTGTAATAAGACGTGCGATTAAGGATAAAGAAAAAGGTCTGGGTCTGATGGATATAGACATCACCACCGATGGAATGCAGGTAATCATAAACGCGGTAAAAGGTGACGCCCGCATGGCACTGAATATCATCGATACCGTAGTGAATTCATTCCGGGAAAGTGAACAGCCTTTTGTGATATCAGCTGATCTGTTGAAAAAAGTTGTCGGCCGGCCCATGGTCAAATTTGATCGTACCGGTGATTATCATTACGATACCATATCCGCCTTTATAAAAAGTATTAGAGGCTCTGACCCGCAAGCCGCTCTATTCTGGCTGGCAGTTATGCTGGAAGGCGGCGAAGATCCCAAATTCATTGCCCGACGACTGATTATTCACGCCGCAGAAGACATCGGTCTGGCTGACCCCAATGCCTTATTGGTAGCCAATGCCGCCGCTTCAGCCATTCAGTTTGTCGGCCTGCCCGAAGGGCGGATCCCTTTGGCTGAAGCCACTATTTATCTAGCTACTGCCCCCAAAAGCAACAGCAGTAAAATTGCCATCGACAATGCCGTTGCTGCTGTGAGACAAAGCAGCAAGATCGTTGTCCCTCCGCATCTGGCAGACAGTTCCCACTCAGGCGTAAAAAGGCTGGGCAAAGGAAGCGGTTATAAATATCCTCCCGATTTTGGGGGTTACGTTGAGCAGCAGTATCTGCCCGACCATTTGATCGATGCACAATTTTATGCAGCTGGAAATAAAGGCTATGAGAAAATGATCCAGGCATTTTTACAGAAGCTCAAATCTTAGCTATTAAAATCTATAAAATAAAAAACCATCCTCATGTCCATGATGAAGATGGTTTTAATGTTTCTTATGGTTTGCTGGTTAATAATTTATAAAACTTGGTCGATGGCACTTTGTAATTGACTTTTGTTCTGCGCCCCTACGATCCGTTTGACTTCTGCACCGTCCTTGAAAAACACCAAAGTGGGAATGCCTCTTATGCCATATTGAACCGCCAGGCTTTTATTTTCGTCTACATTTACTTTCGCTACAGTAAGTTTCCCTTCATTTTCTGCTGCCAGGGTTTCGACGATTGGTCCTACCATTTTACAAGGGCCACACCAGGGTGCCCAAAAGTCTACCAATACCGGAATTTTCTCCTGAAGTACTTCCTGTTGAAAATTATCTCCAGTCACATTTTTTACTGACATATGTTCAGCCTCCTCGTTATTTCATTAACTTTCCCATCATGTCTACAATATCATGAAAATTATCATCGGAATTTTCCTGAATTGCTTTAGCAATACACTGTTGGGCATGGTTTTCAAAAACGATCAATCCTACCTGGGTTACAGCAGACTTTACTGCTGCCACCTGGGTCAAAACTTCCCGGCAGTCCTTCTGCTCTTCGATCATTTTTTGTAAGCCTCTTACCTGTCCTTCGATCCTGCGAAGCCGTCTTAAGACAGCCTGCCGCGACTCATCCTGAATCAGTTCCATTTCAATACCCCCCTTGGGTATCTTTTTGATTTAATTATAAAGGCTTATTAACATTTGTCAAATAAAAAATTTTCTTCATTTATATCAATGATGAGTTTACCAGACCAAATAATATACGGCAACAGCCAGGCCAATAGCAATCAGTGCCCAAATTAAAGTCCTGACCATTTCATTTTTTACTTGCTTTCCTAATGCTTCCACAAGAAAAACCTCCTAAAGCTAATATATCTAATAGATTATAACATATCCGTGTCCCACACATAAAATTTCCTTACACAATTATTCAACTAACTCTTTCATACTGAATTTAATTGAAAAATTAAACTTTATAAATTTGTAAAATGGAAGAAGGAATATTCCCAATCGTATAGAATAATTTCATTGAGTGGTTAGGCTTATTTTTAAGCCTCAGTGTAGGACGAAAAAAATATTTAAGGGGGAAATAACAGTATGAAGGATGTATTCGTAGTGGAAGCCGCGAGAACTGCTGTTGCTCGTGCAGGGAAACAATCTTGGTTTACCAATGTTCGTGCTGACGAATTATCAGCAATCGTTTTCAAAGAACTCCGTAAAA
>CAZNPR010000142.1:0-2679 GCA_964574965.1 uncultured Syntrophomonas sp.
CCCTCACGCGCAAGAGTTATCTTATCATGCCCTTTGCTCCGTGTCAAGGCATTGTATACATAATTTGATTCAAAAAATGACTGGAGTATTTTATTATTTCCCTTTTATATAGGGATATATCGGGACTTTATCATTTTCATAACCCACATATGTTTCAGGTACGTTTCCTATAATAATAGTTTCTGCCAAAGGTACCGTAGTCGATACCAATACATCTTCATTTAAAAATGGTACGGCTACCTTTACTTTACATTTTATTTGAAAGTAAATTAAATGGCGGGTCTGATTGATCCCTGCCTCATCAAACTTGTTCAGCACATCAACATAGACTTGCCCCACCGAAATAATTTTGACTTTCATTCTGGGCCCATATCCGGCCAGTATTTTCGAACCTGTAATTTGTCCTAAAGGGATCTCTATGCTTTCCTCAGATAATTTGTTCAAAGCATGTGTTATTTCAATTACAGAACCGGACATCATTTTATTCAGCAGAATCGTATTGGGCTGGATCATCACGATCCTGTCCTGTTTATCTTTGTGAATGTCTACAATATCCTGATACTGAATTTTGGCAACAATTTGCTGATTGATGACGGTATTGATATTTTCCATAACGGTGATCTGCGCTTTAGCCTTGGCTATTTCAATTATGCTGGCCTTTAATCTATAATCAAAAAAGAGAATCATGAAGAGGATCAGAAACAGGATCATCAGCAATAAGTACGGATAATAATTGATTCTGCGGCGAAACATCATAACCCACCTCCGCATTGTATTATATGTAGAGTATTACTATTTGGTGACTACTTTTAAATACCGCTGGTTTTATTGGTATTCTGACTTTCTTCAGGTTATGATTTTAAGTAAAATAGATTTGTAAATATTATAGGAGTGATGTTTTTTGTCCGCTGTCAGAGTACGTTTTGCCCCAAGTCCTACTGGAGAACTTCATATCGGCGGTGCCCACACCGCGTTATTTAACTGGCTGTTTGCCAGAAGCCATTCTGGTTCTTTTATCCTTCGATTGGAAGACACTGATAAGGTACGTTCACAGCAAAGCTATGTTTCCGGCATTCTCGATAGTCTACGCTGGTTAGGGATAGACTGGGATGAAGGACCTGATAAAGAAGGTCCATTTGGACCTTATTATCAAAGTGACCGTCTGCCGGTTTATCAAAAGTACATTCAGCAATTACTGGATAACGGCCACGCATTCTATTGTTTTTGTTCAGAAGAAGATCTAGCCCGGGAAAAAGCAACTGCTTTAAAGGATAAAAAGGATTACCATTATTCAGGTCGCTGCAAGGAGCTTTCGCCTGATGAAATCGACGCCTTGTTGTCGCAAGGCCTACAGCCGACCGTAAGGATCAAAGTCCCGTCATTTGGTGAAACGACTGTTAACGATTTGATACGGGGCTCGATAAGTTTTGAAAATCGTTTATTGGATGATTTTATTATTGTGAAAGCAGATGGCTGGCCAACGTATAATTTAGCTGTAGTGATCGATGACTATACGATGCAGATCAGCCATGTCATCAGAGCAGAAGAACACCTGTCCAACACGCCCAAGCAACTCTTACTTTATCAGGCTCTCGGCTTCGGAGCACCACAATTTGCTCATGTTTCGATGATCCTGGCCCCGGATCGCAGGAAACTTTCAAAAAGACATGGGGCAACACCCATAAGAGAATTACGTGAGCAAGGCTATTTACCGGAAGCTTTGATCAGTTATCTGGCGCAATTAGGTTCTTCTGGCAATGATGAAATACTGTTGACCAGGGAACAAATGACCACTAGCTTTTCGCTGGATAATATATCGCGCTCACCAGCCATGTATGATATCGATAAAATGACCTGGCTTAACAGTCATTTTATGAGCCAGTTAAGCAATGAAAGAATAATGGCTGATCTGGCTGATCATCCTCAGGTCTCAGCGTGGATCGAACACAGTGGCAATGTTTATTGGGAAAAAGTAGTGGGGCTGATAAAAAGCAGGGCTAAAACACTTCTTGATTTGGTTGCAATGGCTGATTACTTTTATAATGACTGCTTTGATTATGAAGAAAAAGGGATCGAAAAATATTTCAAAGCATCAGATTCGGCCCAAATTTTATATGAATTACTGCTTATGATAAAAACTTCTGATCCTTTCTCCGCGGAAGAACTGGAAACAAAAATAAGAGCATTGGCAGAAAGCCAGGGAAGGAAAGCTGCCCAGCTCATTCACCCTGCCCGATTGGCTTTGACCGGTAAAACTGCCACCCCCGGGCTATTTGAGATTATGGAACTGCTGGGCCAGGAAAGATGCAATATCAGGCTTGAGCGTGCAATTCATTTTGTAACAAACTTGTGATTTAAGACTTTGACAAGAATACTTACCTGTATTATAATTGTTATCGCGCACAAATTGTGTTGGTAATGCCGATTGGTGTAGTGGTAGCACGACTGACTCTGGATCAGTTCGCCAGGGTTCGAATCCTTGATCGGCAGCCAATATGGCCCCATCGTCTAGAGGCCAAGGATGCCGCCCTCTCACGGCGGAGACAGGGGTTCGACTCCCCTTGGGGCTACCAGCAGTAAAACAAAAGCCTCCTGCATCAGCAGGAGGCTTTTTTATATTTCATATTACATCAGTGATTCTTCGGCGATATCGATAGCACTCTTGTCGCCGGCTTTCAT
>CAZNPR010000143.1:0-2667 GCA_964574965.1 uncultured Syntrophomonas sp.
TGGTTAAACGGTCAAAAATAGTGCCATCCGGTGAGAGTTCGATGATGCGGTTGGCAACCGTCTGCACCAGTTGGTGGTCGCGGGAAATCAGGAATACCACACCGGAGAAACCGATCAAACCTTTATTAAGGGCGGTAATTGCTTCCAGATCCAGATGGTTGGTCGGTTCATCAAAAAGCAGCACATTGGCGCCGGACAGCATCATGCGTGCGAACATACAACGGACTTGTTCTCCCCCTGATAAGACATTGGCCTGCTTCTGGGACTCTTCACCGGAAAACAGCATACGACCCAAAAAGCCGCGTACAAAAGTTTCATCCGGGTTCGGTGAATACTGCCGTAACCAATTGACCAGATTTAGTTTGGAATCAAAGTATTCCGAGTAATCTTTGGGGAAAGAGGCCATCGAAGCAGATTGGCCCCAGGTGATTTCACCGCTGTCAGCTGCCATTTCACCGGTCAAGATCTGCAGTAAGGCTGATTTGGTCTGTTCATAAGGACCGACCAGTGCGATTTTATCACCGGGATTTACCAACAGGTTGAAGTCAGTGATCAGAGGTTCACCGTTGATACTTTTATTCAGGTTTTCTACAGTCAGTACATTGCCGCCCAGCTCCCGTTCGGGTTTGAAGTTGATCCAGGGCAAACGGCGCGAAGAGGGTTGAATGTCCTCGACAGTCAGCTTTTCCAGCTGCCGTTTACGGGAAGTGGCCTGCTTGGATTTAGATGCATTGGCGCTGAAGCGCTGAATGAATTCCTGTAATTCTTTGATCTTGGCTTCGGTCTTTTTATTGGCATCTTTGGCCTGCTGCAGGGCAAGCTGGCTGGATTCCATCCAGAAATCATAATTACCGGCATAGAGCTTGATTTTACCGTAATCGATATCGGCAATATGCGTGCAAATGCAGTTTAGAAAATGGCGGTCATGGGACACCACAATAACAGTGCTGTCCAGATCAGCCAGAAAGTCTTCCAGCCATGCGATCGACGCTATGTCCAGATGATTGGTAGGTTCGTCCATCAGCAGGATGTCGGGGTGACCGAATAAGGCCTGGGCCAGAAGAACTTTGACTTTGTCGCTGCCGTCTAATTCCTGCATTTTCTTATAATGCAGCTCTTCCGCTACGCCTAAGCCATTGAGCAGCATAGCCGCTTCCGCTTCGGCTTCCCAGCCGTTAAGTTCAGCAAATTCGCCTTCCAGTTCTGCCACCAGCAGCCCATCCTGTTCGGAAAAGTCCGGCTTGGCATAAAGGATCTCCTTTTGTTCCATAATTTCGCACAGACGGGCATGACCTTTCAGTACGGTCTGCAGGACTTCAAATTCATCGAATTCGAAATGATCCTGTTTCAGTACCGAGAGCCTTAGACCATTGGGGATCAGGACCGACCCGGAAGTAGATTCTATTTCTCCCGATAGTATTTTTAAAAATGTCGATTTACCCGCACCATTGGCACCGATCAGGCCGTAACAGTTACCGGGGGTAAATTTTATGTTTACGTCTTCAAACAAGGGCCGCGCTCCAAAGCGCAGCGTTAATCCAGTGGTTGTTATCATTTATATACCATTCCGTTCTTTCTATATAAAACTAAACAGGCAACTTCGATATTGTACCATACTGTAATAATCAGTCAATAAGCGGGCAGGTCACGGCGAGTATTCACGACCGGAAAGGGGCTGAACAGCGGGTACGTTAACAACCTATTTGACAAGCGGCTAAAATTCCAGCAACATGAGGAAAGAATAAAACAAGATGCCAAGAACGCTAAAAAATATAGAGTTTAGGCCAGGGAGGTTACGATGACAAACCATAGCTATAAAAAAAAGCAAAAGGTAAAACATGTTGAAAGGGAGACGCGGCTGCAGACAGAACAGCCGGCAGAATTAATGACATTTCTGATAGAAGCATTGCCAGGGCAGGCCCGTAATAATATCAAATCCTTATTGACCCACCGGCAGGTAATGGTAGACGGTGAAGTTGTTACCCAGTATAATCATCTGCTGCAGCCCGGGCAGGAAGTTCTTATTAACTGGGCCCTGACCCGAGATAAAGAGGATAATAAAAGTATAAACATTATTTATGAAGACGCGGAAATCATCGTTATTGATAAGCCGGCCGGACTTCTGACCATAGCTACCGATGCGGAAAAAGTCCGTACCGCCTATCACCAGCTGACCGATTATGTGCGTATCAGCAATCCTGAGCACCGCTTATTTATTGTGCACCGGCTGGATCGGGATACATCAGGGGTCATGCTGTTTGCCAAAAATGAGGAAGTGAAAAAAAGATTCCAGGATAACTGGAAAGAACTGATGGTGGAGCGGGCCTATATTGCCGTAGTTGAAGGCCGGGTCGGGAAAAAAGAAGGTACCGTAAAATCCTGGCTGTTGGAGACCAAAACCAAACTTATGTATTCAGCTGCCCAACCCGGCGAGGGACTGGAAGCGATAACCCATTATAAAGTGCTGATGGATAATGCCAAATACTCCTTGCTGGAGATCCATCTGGAAACCGGCCGGAAAAATCAGATACGCGTGCATATGAAAGACATAGGCCACAGCATAGCAGGTGATCATAAATACGGAGCAACTGCCAATCCCATCGGAAGATTGGCTTTGCATGCCAGCGTTTTGGCTTTCCGTCATCCGGTAACCAATGAAGTGATGCG
>CAZNPR010000144.1:0-2660 GCA_964574965.1 uncultured Syntrophomonas sp.
CCACCTTTTCAACCACAATACATTTAGCCTGCCGAAATTGATCAAAGCGGCAGATTTTTGCGGATATCATGTCAGAATTAAAAAAGGGAAATCATTTGATACCTATATGCAGAAGATCTACCTGAATCCTGTGAAAAGAGATTTATTGACCGGGATCATAAATGACGTCAATATCAACAAGACCTCGGGTATATCTGAATATCCTGTCATTGTTTCGGCAGCTACGCAGAAGAATTTACAGAAGTTGGGGTTTAAATGGCCTAAACCAGATATCCCCTATTTGATAAAAATTCTTAAGTACATGGAATCGGTGGGATTCATTAGTAATTATGATGAAACACCAGATCCTGCCAAAAGTAAACAATTGGTCCTGAGCAATGATCGTATGTAAATAATATTGGGGAGATAACGATAATGAAGATTGTTCGCATGGGTTTCTTGAGTTCAAAGAAAAACGAATTATTTCTTGTAAATCAGGAATCATTTAAAAAAGAACAATATACCTTCAATCTGATGATTCTGCAGATATTTGCCGTGCTGTTTTTACTCTTTTGTTCGATCCTTCTGGTGGTTTGGAATTTTTCGTCTCCTAATGAAAATTTACACCAGGGGTATGTGTACCGAAACTATTTGTATTACATTGTCATTCCCGTACAAATTATCTTTCTTTTGTTTTGCAGCTGGCAGCGCAAAGCCATGGCAGAAAACTATTCATTCTTCCACAAAGCAGTTCTGTTGTTTGAAATGACCTTTTTGCTTTCCTGGGCAGCGGCATTATCATCCGTTGACCAGTTGCTGCATGGGGACATAATCATCTATATGATGGCCTGTTACGCTGCTGCTGCTTCATTACGTTTTTCCCCTCTGCAAATGCTGGCTTCGTTTGCCATCTCCTGGACTCTGTTCTTGACTGGAATAGCATATTTCCAACCGGATTTTGACAGAATGCTCGCTCATTATATAAACGGCACAATTTCCGTACTGGTAGCTTATGTGATTTCGGCAGTTTTTTATCAGATGCGGGTTCGCGACTTTGTTTCCCGCAAGACGATCGAACAGCAAAAGTCAGAAATGGAACAACGGGTCATTGAAAGAACTGCTGACCTTGCAGCAGCAAATGAGGAATTAAAGGCTGAGGTCATTGAAAGAAAAACCGCCGAAGAAAAAATGGCATATTTTAGTTTACATGACGCATTGACTGGTTTATATAATCGCACCTTTTTTGAAGAAGAGATGCGCCGTTTATCTGCTGACCGTATGGGAAAAGTGGGATTGATCATGTGTGATGTGGATGGTTTAAAACTCATCAATGATTCCATGGGACATGATAATGGCGATTCTTTATTAGTCGCTACTGCCAATTTGATCAAGAGCTGCTTCCGATCCTCTGATATTGTAGCGCGAGTCGGCGGAGACGAATTTGCTGTGCTCCTGCCGAACTGCTCTGCGGAAATCTTGGAAAATGCTAATAACCGCCTGCAGCAGTCAGCCAATCAATCGGAGCTATCCTGGCAGGGGATCCCTTTAAGTTTATCCATCGGCACAGCTTTACGGACTGATCCTTCCACTCCTTTGACCGAAATCTATAAAGAAGCTGATAATAATATGTACCGCCAGAAGTTATACCGCAGTCAAAGTGCCCGCAGCGCGATTGTCCAGACTTTGATGAAAGCCCTGGAGGCGCGGGACTTCATTACCGAAGGCCATGCTGAACGGCTCCAGGTCATGGTCGCTGATTTAGGTAATAAACTAGGCCTTACCGGAAGAAATATTGTTGATCTGAGGCTTTTTGCCCAATTTCATGATATCGGAAAAGTTGGTCTGCCGGACAGGATCCTTTTTAAACCAGAATCCTTAACCCCCGAGGAAAGAAAAGAAATGCAGCGCCATTCAGAAATTGGTCACAGGATAGCCTTATCCTCTCCTGATTTAGTCCATATCGCTGACTGGATCTTAAAGCACCATGAATGGTGGAACGGTTCCGGTTATCCATTGGGTTTGGTACGATATGATATTCCGCTGGAATGCCGTATATTATCAGTGGGAGATGCTTATGACGCCATGACCAGTAACCGCCCTTATCGTCAGGCGCTTCCCAAGGAGGAAGCTGTGGCCGAATTAAAGCGCTGTGCCGGCATACAATTTGACCCTTATGTAATTGAACAGTTCATCGAAATGCTGGAAGAGCGCGAAAAGGATGAGGACTCTCCTTTTTGAACCATCTTTAAACAATTTTGCATGAGCCTTCAGCGATTGCTGAAGGCTTTTTTCGTAATAATTTAATCAATTTTGTAAAAACCTATATCATGAAAGGAGGCAAGCTATGCGAATAAGCGATCCTAATAAGTTGGTGGGAAAAGTTATGGAAATCCAAACCGGCTCTGAACTAACGGAAGTAATTATCGACATTGGAGACCGTCCGGTTACTGCTACGATTACTGCAGGGGCTGCCGAAGCCTTGGATCTGCATAAAGATGATGAAGTTTTTACGGTTTTTAAATCCACTGATGTAACCATCATTAAGGACACTAAACATTAATTTATGCATCGCTCATCCTGTTCGATATTGCAAATCGGAAATATTGAACAGGATATTTTTTTTAGAAAGAGGATTTTTGTGATCAGAAGTTAAATATCTAATGTATGGTAATAGTCTATGA
>CAZNPR010000145.1:0-2655 GCA_964574965.1 uncultured Syntrophomonas sp.
GAGGGTGTTGTAGCTTTCATGCAAAAACGCAAGCCGGAGTTTAAAGGAGAATAACCGGCAGACAGGGGGACGGGGGTGTTGTCACACTGAATAGTGAGGCACAAGGCGGGAGGTAATCCTGTCCTGCCATCCCCTGACCAACTATCCAACTAACTTTTATTTTTGGCTGCCAAATCTATTAAAGCCTGATCATGGACCCGATATACGGTCCATTCATCCATCGGTACTGCAGCAGCAAATTGTTGATAGAATTTTATCGCCGGTTCATTCCAATCCAGGCACCACCATTCAAGTCTTCCGCATTTTCTATCCAGGGCAAGCTGGGCCAGGAAAGATAACATTATCTTGCCGATCCCCTGCCCTCTAAAGGCCGACCTGACATACAAATCTTCCAGATAGAGACCGGGCATTCCCAAAAAAGTAGAGAAATTGTGAAAAAACAAGGCAAAAGCAACCGGCGTTTTGTTATATTCACCAATGGTGACCTCCGCCATTTTCCTCTCAAAGAGTGACTCCATTAAGAGATCTTCCGATGCGGTCACAGCGGTTTCCATTTTCTCAAATGCTGCCAGTTCCCTGATAAATTCAAGGATCAACGCAGTATCTTGTATCTGTGCAAATCTAATTTTAAAATCCTTCAGCTTGGTATCGATCACAGTATACATCTTCGTTATTCTCCTGCTTTTTTGTGATTTAACTTGGGGTAATATCAACTGAATTATCACACAGTCTGACGCTTTTCGTGCCACAAAGGCGGATGAATTCGGGGATGAATTTTTCCAGGTCTTCGACGATGCAGATGTCGGAGTGTTTAAATATGGCGGCGTCGGGGTCGCGGTTGATGGAGACCACGGTTTTGGAGTCTTTCATGCCGGCGATATGCTGCATGGAGCCGGATATGCCGCAGGCCACGTAGAGCAGCGGGGAAACTTTTTTGCCGGTCAGCCCCACCTGGGCGTTATAGTCGAGCCAGCCGTTATCGCAGGCCACCCTGGAGCCGGCGATGGCGGAGTGGTTGAAACAGGCGGCCATTTCACGGATCATCTCCAGGTTCTCAGCTTTGCCGATCCCTTTGCCGGCAGCGACGATCACTTCCGCGTGTTCGAGCTCGGCGTTTGACTGTTCAGGGATGCTGAAATGCACATTTGAAGTATAGGCCGGATGGATGTCGGCATTTATATAACTGACTGCGCCGGGCGCTGTCTGTTGCTGATGGGGAGCAAAGGCGCCGGGAAGAACGGTGATGACCAGAGGCAGCTGTCCTGCTTTATACAGCATATCGAGTTTGCCATGGAAACCGCTGCGGCGGTATCTTATGCTACCCTCGGAAATTTCGATCCCGCTTACGGAAGTTATGCAGCTGCCATCCAGCCGGGCTGCCACCCGGGGCGCATAATCGTAGCCGGTGGAGGTATGGGCGATGATGATGATGTCGGGCTTTAGCTCCCCGGCTGCCAGGAGAACAGCTTTTTCCCAGCCCTCAGCTGTATATTCAGCCAGGCCAGGGCTGGTTATCACCAATAGATCAACACCGGAAAGGGCATCAGCATCGGCGATATTTCCTGGTAATACGGCGGTGATGCTGGAATTATAAAATCCGCCGATCCGGGCGGCGCAGGCCAGCAGCTCATAGGTGACCGGCAGGAGCCGGCCCTCGCTTTGTTCACACATGATCATGATCGAATGGTCCATACTGGTTCTCCTTTAAATGAGAGATCTTTCATGGAGCAGCTGCCAAAGTGCGGCTGCCTTTTCGGCGGTGGTGCCTTCCAGCCTGATGCTGGCACGATCGGAGCCGGCTTCCTGTATTTTTTCCACTGTTTCATATTTTGCATCAAGCAGGCTGTCAGCGCAGCTGATCTCCGCGATCTCGGTGTTTTTGGCCCGCATGACATTGGACAGGGACGGGTAGCGGGGGCGATTGATCCCTGACTGGACCGCAGCCAGGGCAGGCAGCGTAAGCTCCATGGAGCACCGGTGGCCAGCATCCAGTTCCCGCTCCAGCTGCAGGCACTGTTTTTGAAGATCAACTTCCAGTTTCATCACCGACGCAGCCGAGGGCATTACCAACCGGGCGGCGGTCATGGGCCCGGTCTGGCCGGACATCATGTCTTCTGACATCACGCCGGTCAGGATCAGATCATAATCCCGGTCCTGGCAGAATTCAGCGATAAGGCGCGACTTGATGGAGGGGCTGAGGTAATCTTCGCGGTCATAGCGCAGGTGAAATCCCTGGTCTGCCCCCATCTCCATGCAGCGCCTGATGGCGGTTTTGACGCGCGCAGGCCCGATCGAAACGATGTCGATCACGGTGCCGGGAAGTTTTTCCCGAATCTGCAGCGCTGCTTCCACCGCATGTTCATCGTAACGATTGATCCAGTAAGACGCGTTCTCCGCGTAACCGGCCCAGGCCTTTTCCGGGTCGACTGTGAGCCTGGATTCCTGGTCGGGCACCTGTTTTATACATACCAGTATTTTCATATTTGTCCTCAGTCAGTTCTGCACGCCTGTCCGGTTAAACCGGGGAAGGGCAGGAATTTTTACGCAGCAGGATTTGCAAATTTTATTGCTTTTCCTGCATATGATTTAGTTATAGCCATCATATTCCCGGCCTGAACAAAAGTCAATATAAAAAACGGACGTCCGTCTTTTTTT
>CAZNPR010000146.1:0-2626 GCA_964574965.1 uncultured Syntrophomonas sp.
ATGGTGGAGACGATGGGATTCGAACCCACGACCCCCTCGTTGCGAACGAGGTGCTCTCCCAGCTGAGCCACGCCCCCACACCAAAACATTATAGCACAAAAACTTCCCGCTCAATACAAAATCTGAATATTGGCTGATTCGGCGTAACGTTTAACTGAACCTGATATTTATTTAGAAGACGTTGACAATAGGTAACATGTTGCATATACTGTTAACGTAACATGTTACCTTAAATTTATTTGCGAGGGTCGTACTATGGATGAATTAGCACAGAAGGCATACATTTTCGGAACGATATTTACACTGTCCAACAAACTGCAGGTGATTGGAGACAAGTTTGATAAAAATATCACCATCAAACAGTGGCTGCTCCTGGTAAGTGTTTCAAAATACCAGGAGCCGCCGACAATCAGTGAAGTTGCCAACTATATTGGCTATTCCCGCCAAAATGCCAAGCGAATGGCGGCTGCTCTGGAGAAACGAGGCTTTGTAACCATAACTAAAGATAAAAACGATGCACGAGCTTTACGCATTGCGCTGACGCCAAAGTGTCAAGAATACTTTGCCGGGCGGGAACAGAGGGAATTGAAATTCCTGAAGGAGCTTTTTACTGGATTTGATGCTGAATTGACCGCGGATTTTTATCAGGGCTTATCCCAACTTGAAAAAAATATTGAAACGATGATGGATCATGATGAAAACGACAGCTGAGGGGTTGTCGTGTCATCGGGATCAAAACCAAATCAGAATTTGCCCGGGGATTCAAACCCAACCGGTTCAAGCTGGATAAATGGCTGCGTAATAGATAACTATGGAGTGGTTTTACGATAAGGTGTAAAAGCCATGTATATGAGGAGGGGATGGCATGAATAAAAAAGTTGTCCGAAATCTATGGTTATTTATTTCCATCGTTATTATCAGCGGGTGGTTAGGGGTTCTGGTGGATTCTGTCCTCACTGAGCAGCCTGAAGGGGATTCTCTTGGTATGGGGATATGGTTGGTATTACCTCTGCTGACTGCCCTGGTGATCATTTTAATTTCACGGCTCAGTTGGCAAGAGCTTGGCTTAAGACCGAACTTTATTGGAAATATTAAATGGTACCTGGCTTCGATCCTTATTTTTCCGGTGGTGACTGCCATTGTTTTGCTGATTGGAGCGGCTGCGAATTGGATAGACTTGTCCGCGTTTGATCTCAGACCTTTTATGGTGGCGTTTGGCAGTACTTTGATTGCAAATTTTATTATAGATATCTTTGAAGAGACTGCCTGGCGCGGTTACCTGACTTCCCAACTTCTCAAACTAAATCTTAATGACTGGAAGCTATATCTTATCGCCGGTTGTGTGTGGACTGCATGGCATATTCCATATTATTTGGTTTTTTTGCCGGAGGCAGATTTACAAGCGGTAATGCCGGTCAGTCGGGCTGTCTACGTCGTCGTTGCTTTTAGCACTTTCTTATGCTGGACGGTGATGTTTACTGAGCTTTTCCGGGTGACAAATTCAGTTTGGCCCTGTGTACTATTGCATACAGTGGAGGACTCACTTATAAATTTATTAGTTATATCAGGTTATATCAGCATCACTGCCGGAAAAGAAATACTGGTTTCCCCTATCAATGGAATCATTGCTTCAGCCTTGTATTTAGCTGTGGGGCTGGGAATAAGAGCCTATAGAATAAAAACACATGAAATACGATCAGACCAAAACTTATTAGTAAATTAAAGAGTGTTCAGGATGAGGAATAATGAGCGATCATAGTCAGCGGTTTATGAAAAAATACGGACGCCGCCCATATCGAACTGATCGTTTAAGGGTTGATTTTTATATGAAAAGAGGGAAGAAGATTATGGTTTGGATCCTGGTGGTGGCGGCTTTATTAGTTGCCGGTATACTCATATGGTTTTATATTCCTTATTCACCTGTCAAAGCAGAATTTGCGAAATTGACCAGCTATCAAATAAGTAAAACGACGACCCAGAGCGGGATGATCACTGCCGAAGATGTTGCCGCGCTGCCCCTGCCGGTGCAGAAGCACTTTCAGTATTGCGGGTATATTGGTAAAGCCAAAATGTCCAACATGAACATCCATTTTAACGATGTTGATTTTGTCTTATCACCAGACAAACCAAAGCTGAAAATAAAATACACCCAGTATAACTCGGTAGAAGAGCCAGAAAGGATCGCATATATTGATACCAGTTTGTATGGCATCCCTTTCGAAGGGATCGATGTCTACCAGAACGGTTCAGGTTCCATGAAAGGTGTTATTGCTAAAACCTTTACGCTGTTTGACCAAAAGGGGGCAGCAATGGATCAAGCCAGTCTGGTCACCTGCCTGGCGGAAAGCCTGTTCTTACCAACCATGGCTCTGCAAGACTATATCAGCTGGGAAGAGATCGACGAAACTCACGCTCAGGCGGTGATAAATTATTACGGAACCTCAGCCAGCGGGATCTTTACCTTTGACGACAAGGGAGCGATGCTCAGTTTCACTACCGATGACCGGGAATATACCGATACCCAGGGTAATATTCAACGGGTAAAGTGGTCGGCAGTCTGCGAAGATTATCAAGAGATGGATGGAATCAAGTTTCCAGCAAATTTAAAAGCCGTATGGCACTTTGA
>CAZNPR010000147.1:0-2584 GCA_964574965.1 uncultured Syntrophomonas sp.
GCCCATATTTTTGATATAGTCCGGCAGTTCTGTAAACTTTCCCACGCCCTTAAGCAGATAAGGCTGGCGCCATGGTAAAAAGAAAGCGGCGATATATGCGATCTTCTGACTAATGCGGTAATATGGCCTCTTTAAAATATCCATATCCTATCCCTCCCAGCAGATACGTATTCATCGTACGCAAAACATAAGATAGCCGCTGCGACCATTTTTGTACAAGTTCAAAAAAAACCTTTGATTTGTACTATAGCTATATACTATTTAATGAAGGATAGAAATATGACCCAGGGGGGGCATATTTTAACGAAAGGGTGCAGAAAAAAGAAAAGCATCGTTCGAAAACGATGCTTTATTTAAAGTTGAACTGATTCAGGATCAATTGTTTCCGAAACGGTTGCTTTTTTCTCAAGGAGCCGTTTCTTTCTTTCATTATAAACGGTTATGTGAAAGGGCAATACAGACACGACCACATTGTGCTTGCCAAATAAAGCATTAGCAATAAAGAGGCTGGTATTATTGTGTAATAAAGCCTCATACCATTTACTCACGAAAAATTGCGGCAATAGCACTGTGGTCATATCACCAGGCCGGGACGCATGCTCTTCTGAATCTATATACTCGATCAGTGTGCCTACCACGTCCCGGTAAGGGGATTGCTTAATAATTAAAGGGATGGTCGTATTGAGCATCTCCCATTTTCTTCTTAGTTTATCAGCTTCGCCAGCATACGTTTCTACATGGAAGGCTTCAACATCTGGGGACATGCATCTGGCATAGCGCAGGGCCTTTAAAACCATGCCATTGAGACTGTCGATCGGTACAATAACATGATGTGCACCAGTAGCCTCCAAAACAATGGTTCCCAGAACATCATTCGGAATGTCCAGCTGCTGAGCTACAGATATATAGTGTTGTTTGATCCTGTACATCAGCATTACGATCAGCGGAACCACCAAAAAAACGATCCAGGCACCGCTGGTAAATTTGGTTACCCCGACAATGATCACCGCAAGCAAGGTAGTTAAAGCTCCCAGTCCATTTATCGCTGCTTTATAATGCCAGCCCTCTGACTTCAAACGGAACCAATGCACCAGCATACCTGCCTGCGAGAGCGTAAAAGCAGCGAAAACACCCACCGCATAAAGGGCAATCAGAGAATGCGTATCGGCTCCAAAGATGATAATAAGCAGGATGGCCAAAAACGCCAGCAATCCAATGCCATTGGTGAAATTGAGGCGGTGCCCGCGTAAAGCCATTTGCCTGGGGGCGTAACCGTCCTGAGCGATAATAGAGAGCAGGGTAGGAAATCCGGCGAAAGCGGTATTAGCAGCCATGGCCAAAATGATGGTAGTGGTAGCCTGGATGAAATAAAACATGAAACCTTGGCCGAAAACAGCTAAAGATATCTGGGCCATAACCGTTAAATCAGGATCAGGGGTAGAGTAATAGATCTTGGCCAGATAAGCGACCCCGCCGAAACAGACTGCAATTGCTGCCGCCAGCAGCAAATAAGTGAGTTTGGCATTTTGGGAGGCAGGAGCCTTAAAGTTAGGTACGGCGTTACTGACTGCCTCCACTCCGGTCAAAGCGCTGCAGCCGGAAGAAAAAGCAGTGAGTATAAGAAACAGAGTAACTGCCTGCGTTCCTAAAGGAACAGCGGTGCTGACTGGCGCAGGTGCTGCCAGACTATTCCCGGTGGAATACTTAATAACTCCAACCACGACCAGGGCGATAACTGCCAGGATGAAAGCATAAGTCGGCAGGCTGAAAATACGTGAAGACTCCCTGATACCGCGTACATTACCAACCACCAGGAGCAGAACAAAGAGGACAGCTATGCTCACACGGAAAGGAGAAAGGGCAGGAAAAGCTGAAGTAAGAGCGATCGTACCGGCACAAATACTAACTGCAACAGTCATAACATAGCCGACTGACAGAGAAGCTCCGGCAATTAAACCGTAAAGCGGACCGAGGTTTTCCTTGGCTACAACGTAGGCGCCTCCTCCGTTGGGATAGGCATCTACAACCTGACGATAGGAAAAGGTCAGAATGATCAGCAGTGCTATAATGCATATAGCTATCCGGGGCATCCAGATAAACGAGACGATACCTACGATTGGTATCAATACCCAAAGCATTTCCTCGACTGCATAAGCAACAGAGGAGATCGCATCACTGGCCAGGACAGGCATTCCCCAGAATACGGTGAATTTCTCATCACCAAGTCTGTCGTTTTCCAGAGATTTGCCGAAAATCCAACGAAAAAATTGTCTGAGCAATTTCTTTCCGCCCTTCGCAAATGATTCTATTTTAGGTTTCAACCATTTTGATCGGTTTTATTACATTGCAAGGCAGAATATTTTACAGTGTTGATTGCTTCAATCATTGATTAATAGGATAATTATAATACCAGCGGCGGAAAAGTAAAGAAGAAAATAAAACCGCGCTAAGATGCGCGGTTACTTATTTATAGATGGGTTATAAGGAAATTATTTAAAATGTCCAAATGCAAACCAGAGGTCTCAAAGTATGGTGGAGACGATGGGATTCGAACCCACGACCCCCTCGTTGCGAACGAGGTGCT
>CAZNPR010000148.1:0-2549 GCA_964574965.1 uncultured Syntrophomonas sp.
GATCTTGTTTTACTCGATAAAGTGATCGGAGTGGGTGAAGTGGCAATCGCTGATTTCCGTTCCAATCATCCTTCTCTGGAAGATCTGCGCACCCTGGCTTCAGAAGCGAATGCTGGTGGTATGCTGGGTGGAAAGGCCGGGATCCTGCACCTGCATATCGGCGATGGACAAGAAGGCCTGGCGTCCCTTTTCCGTTTGCTCAATGAGTCCGATTTTCCCATCGAAATGTTTGTTCCAACTCACATCAATCGTAACCCGAAATTATTCGAGCAAGGGATGGAACTTTTGAAAAGGGGAGGCAACATTGATCTGACTGCAGGTGAAACCGCAGGGCTTAGTGTCGCAGAGGCACTGTCTAAATTGCTGCAAAACGATTTGAGCCTGGATAAAGTTACAGTTTCTTCCGATGGAAACGGCAGTGCTCCTGATGACGGTGTCAGCTACATGGATCAGCTGATAAAGGACATAAGGGCATGTGTTTTGGAAAAGCACCTGGACTTTGCCGAGGTGATCAAGACGGTGACGGTGAATCCTGCCAAAGTACTCAAATTACATCCCCAAAAGGGCTGCCTTTTGCCTGGCAGTGATGCTGATATTCTGGTATTAAAACAAAAAGATTTGAGTATTCATCGGCTACTGGCCAAAGGACAGACAGCAGTAGTAGAAAGAAAAGCCGTCATAAAAGGTAAATATGAAAAGCCAAGATACAAGTAAAATCAAAAAGGAGAGAATGATGAGCCATTATAGAAACGGTGATCTGGTCATTATTGGCGGAGCCGAGGATAAGTATGGAGAAAGCCGTATTCTGGAAGAAGTGGTTGATATCGTTGGCGGAGAAGATGCCAGAATAGGCATATTGACAACTGCCACCAATCTTCCTGAAGAGGTTGGGGAAGAATACCGGGATATTTTTTTGCGCCTGGGCGTGAAAGAGGCTTATACCATTGATATTAATACCAGGGATGAAGCCAACCTGGAGGAAAATGTACGCAGAATAATGGATGTAACCGGGTTTTTCTTTACCGGGGGAGATCAACTCAGGATCACCAGTATTTTGGGAGGTACCAAAGTCTATGAAGCGATCCATGATTGTTTTCGCCATGGGATCTCAGTCATTGGCACCAGTGCTGGAGCTTCCGTCATGTGCAGTACAATGATCGTGGAAGGCAACAACAACGACGCCGCCAGAAAATGTACCTTGAAAATGGCTCCCGGTTTAAATTTATTAGACGGGGTGATCATTGATCAGCATTTTGATCAACGGGGAAGGTTAGGCAGGCTATTATGCGGCGTGGCAGAGAACCCGGGAATATTAGGCATCGGTATTGATGAAGATACGGCCATAAGAGTTTACCCGGATCAGTACTTTTCCGTTCTGGGCAATAATGCGGTCACCGTTATTGATGGAAAGTCGATCAAAAGCAGTAATGTTTCCGAACAAAAACCGGATGAAATTTTGACCATTACTGATGCCAGTCTCCATGTTTTATCCCGGGGATATGGGTTCGATTTTGAGAAAAGAGAAGTTTTAAGGCTGCATTAAGTCTTTACAGGAGGATATATAGTAATGAAAGTAGTCGACATATGCAATTACAGCGGCAGGAATATTTATAGTCATAAACCAGTGATCAAAATGACAGTTGACTTAGGTGAGTTCACTGAAATACCCACGAGGAATATAGCGGGATTCAATCACAGATTGTTAAAATATTTTCCCGGATTAAAAAGCCACTGCTGCTCGACCGGCTACGAAGGAGGCTTTGTGCAGCGATTGATTGAGGGAACTTTGGTCTCGCATGTTATCGAGCATGTTGCATTGGAACTGCAGTGTATTGCTGGCTATGATGTTTCTTTTGGAAAGACCCGGGTCGTTAAGGAACCGTCCGTTTATTGTATTGTCTATGAGTATATCAACCAGCATAGCGCGGTTGATTTCGGCCGCGACGCCGTTGATATTGTTCTTGCTTTGATCAATAACGATATTCCCAGAGTTGACGATATTTTGCAGCAGTTATTCAGTGATACCCTGAAAACCGATTTAGGACCCAGCACCAAAGCGATTTTAACAGAAGCAAAGAAGCGCCATATTCCATTTAGACAATTGGGGGATGATAGCTTGTTCCAACTTGGGTACGGAAAGTATATGCAGTTTATTCAGGCTTCCTTGCCTGGTAATACCAGCAGCATTACCGTGGACCTGGCCAGGAACAAACAGTTACTCAAAGACCTTTTAAGCGAACAGCGAATTCCTGTACCCAGCGGAGGAATAGCTGACTCTGAAGCCGAGGCATATGATTTGGCGAAAACCCTTGGTTATCCTGTGGTGACCAAACCTTTGGATGGAAATCATGGCCGGGGTGTAACGGTCAATATTTGTGATGAAAGGACTTTTATAACGGCGTATCGATTAGCCAGGTCATATTCCAGGCAAGTGATCATTGAGAAATATTTTCAGGGGAAAGATTATCGGATCCTGGTGGTGGGAGATCATGTAGCTGCAGTGGCGGAGCGGAGACCGCCTTTTATAATAGGGGATGGGATACATTCAA
>CAZNPR010000149.1:0-2486 GCA_964574965.1 uncultured Syntrophomonas sp.
ATGCTGGAAGCGATAAAACAATATACAGGGCTGGATTTTAATGAGATCGGAACCGATCAAAAGGCCAGACAGGCGGCAGAAGGTTTAAAAATGCATGTAGATCAAAAAGCCAGCCGTGGGGAAATAATCAATGAGGTATTTGAGCAGTTTGTTGAGGATAAGCTCATTCAACCCACTTTTATATATGGCCACCCGGTAGAGATTTCACCCCTGGCCAAAAGAAATGATGAAAAACCGGAATTTACAGATCGCTTCGAGCTTTTCATTATGCAAAGGGAAATCGCCAATGCCTTTTCCGAGCTTAATGACCCCCTGGATCAAAGAGAGCGTTTCATGGCCCAGGCAGCCAAACGTGCAGGTGGGGATGCCGAAGCCCATATGATGGATGAAGACTATCTGAATGCGCTCGAATATGGAATGCCGTCTGCGGGTGGTTTAGGGATCGGTATTGATCGTCTGGTGATGCTGCTTACCAATTCAATGTCTATACGAGATGTCATCCTCTTTCCCACGCTGCGTCCCCGCGACTGATCCATGCTTTAACGGGTCAGTCTTTAAGGTTTGACTTTAGAGACTGGCCCATTATCTTGTTTAGCCAAACCGATCCTGAAAGCATCCAGGACGGCCTTATTTTCATCCAATCGATAAACACGTGCCGGCTGCTTGTTCTGATCCCAATCGGTACCGTTCCACCAAATGGCAGCTTTTATCTGGGGGTATTTATTAATTTCGGAGAACATGCTTTTGACCCAGGCGGCTTTATCACCACCTACTGAATTGGAACCAAATTCAGTTATGATAAAAGGATGGCTGAAATAACTGCTGTAAGTACGATAAAGGGGATCGTAGATATCTCCGAATTCACGCCACTTTTCTCCTGCATAATAAGTACCGGTATTATAACCGGTCAGGCCGATAATATCTACGTATTGGTCGCCAGGATAATAAGCCAATGCATGATTTATTTTAAACTCAGGGAAGGAAATATCATTGGGATTCCAAACCCAAATTACGTTATCGACCCCTTCAGCGGCAAAAATATCATACACATGGCGCCACATGGCTTTAAATAATTCCGGATCTTTACTGGTATAATAAGCGGAATACTTGCACCAGTCACCGTTCATCTCATTATTCAGACGAAAGAGCACCGGATGGCCAAAGGTTTTTAACTTCTGCGCATAGTTCCTGAAAAATAAATCATACTTTCCTTCCAATATTTCATAAACCATTTCTTCATTACGGGAATCACTCAGTCTCAGCCAAAAAGTTTGCAGGGTCAACTCTACATACCGATTATTTTCATAAGCGGTCTGCAAAGCATTTAAAGGGAAAGGGTTGTTCAACATCTGGTATTTAAGCAGTATGGGGAAATGATAATTTAAGGTGGTTTCTATTTTGTTCAACACTGCATCATCTTCCGGCGCGGTATATTCAAAAATGCCCCAGTTTAGCCCCGGGTTGTCAATAAAATAGGCCTGGTAAAACTGTTGGGTTTCTTCATTCCATTCCTTCGGTACCGGGGCAGATTTCACCTTTGTCTCTGCGGGCAGGCTGCTTTCACACATGGTAAAGCTGTTCAAAATCTTCATATCATTAATAATTGGCTCGCTGGATTTGAAGAAGACCGTATACACTTCCTGGTTATTTTTTATGATTTCAGCACACAGGTAATAATTCTTATCCTGCGGAATGGCAGGGAGCTTGTCACGATACCAGCTCAATAGGTGAACCGTCTTATCGTTTATGGCAATATAACGATCATCCGTTACCTTATGATATTTTGTGCTCTTTGTGAAGCGGTTGGCATAATTGATATAGGAATAAACCGAACTTACCGAGGCAGACCCGGTAAAATCATCATAATATATTTCGATGCGGGTTTTGTCATCTGAGATAATCGTTCTCAAGGCAGGAAGGGACTGGTCGATTTTCATATGGGCAGGATAGTTTATTTGATAACCATCTATCAGATTCGAATAAGTCAGATATTCCTTTTCAGAGCCGGCTGTATTTATATATGATGTTTGTTCGCTGTGTGCAGCTGTTATCTGAGCAAAGGAAAACCATACCGTAAAACAAAAAAAGAACCAGGCAAAAACTATTTTTTTCATTATGAGCATCTCCGTTTAATCAAATAGTGTGTTGAAGAATCCTACAGTATCATAACAGAAACCTTACATAAATGGACAAAATAAGTTAATGATATTTCGCTGGCAATATACGGAAACTTTATTTATTATCTAATTATGATCCCCATGGTTTTGGACTCAATAAAATATTAACAAAAAGATTGGTTGCCCGTGACTTTAATTTTGCTATATTATACAGGAGATGCACAGAAGCAATTATTTCTTCGGCCAGCATAAAGCAAAGGAGCAAAACATTTGAAGATTGCTTTATCAGGATATTATGGTTTTGACAATGCCGGTGATGAAGCCCTGTTAGCGGCGATCACTTCATCCATAAAAAAACTTGCCCCGGAA
>CAZNPR010000150.1:0-2457 GCA_964574965.1 uncultured Syntrophomonas sp.
AGGTGTAAATATGAAATTGTGGGGCGGAAGATTTTCCCGGGAAAGTGATCAACTGACTGAAGATTTCAATGCTTCAATTTCCTTTGACAGCCGCATGTACAAGCAGGATATTATTGGCAGTATGGCCCACGCTCGTATGTTGGCCAAACAAGGGATCATTTCCGCGGAGGAAAGAGATTTGATCGTCAAAGGCTTGCAAGAGATCCTGCAGGAGCTGGAAGCGGGGCAAATTGAATTTACTGTTGAAGCGGAAGATATACATATGAATATTGAGACTTTCCTGACGGCTAAGATCGGAGCTGCAGGCAAAAAGCTCCATACAGCCCGCAGCAGAAATGATCAGGTAGCACTGGATATAAGAATGTATCTGAAAGATGAAATGAAACTGATCAAAAAATTGATATCGGCGCTACAGGAAATATTGCTTATGCTGGCAGATGAACATATACATACGATCATGCCAGGGTATACTCATCTGCAGAAGGCACAGCCAATTACACTGGGTCACCATTTACTGGCTTATTTTGAAATGTTGAAACGCGACAGCGGACGTCTGGATGATTGCTATCATAGAACCAATGTAATGCCGCTTGGCTCCGGAGCATTAGCTGGAACCGGTTTTGATCTGGACCGGGAGTTTATCAAAGCTGAATTGGGGTTTGCAGCTACGACGTTAAACAGTTTAGATGGCGTAAGTGACCGAGATTTTGCCATCGAGTTCGGCAGTTTCGCCAGTATATTGATGATGCACTTATCACGTCTGGCTGAGGAAATCATTTTATGGTCTACCCAGGAATTTGCTTATATTGAGTTGGATGACGCCTTTGCAACCGGATCCAGTATTATGCCGCAAAAGAAAAATCCTGATCTGGCAGAACTGATCAGGGGAAAGACCGGTCGTGTCTATGGTGATCTAATCACACTCCTGACCATCATGAAAGCACTCCCTTTAGCTTATAACAAAGACATGCAGGAAGATAAGGAAGCCCTTTTTGATGCAGTCGATACCGTGAAAAAATCTTTGATGGTCATGGCTCCAATGTTAAAAACTGCGCACTTTCATGCAGATAAAATGGCGGAAGCTGCCAAAGGAGGATTTACCAATGCGACTGATCTGGCAGACTATTTAGCTGCCAAAGGTGTACCTTTCCGAGATGCCCATGCGATCGTGGGCAGGGCAGTGTTATATTGCTCGGGGGAAGGTAAGTCATTAGATGAGATCCCACTTAGCCGCTATCAGGAATTCTCCGCCTTGATTGAAGAAGATATTTACGAATACATTGCGGTCCAAAGTTGTGCCGCCCGCCGCAAAGTAACAGGCGGACCGGCCCCTGAAACGGTCAGGAAGGCCATTAATGAAGGCAAGGTGTGGATGCAGAACAACCAAAAAGATTGGTAAAACGCAGGAAATAGCTCCCGATAAATTACCAACAGCCAAGTTGATCTTCTTAAATAACTTTTGTGCAGTAATTGTAATCGTCAAACTGAAAGGCTGAGTTTTATACTCAGCCTTTGTTGATGCTAAATTTCCTGAATACAAATCGCTAACAGGCCTGGCCCGGTATGTACCCCTAAAGCAGGGCTGATCTCGGAAATAACAAAATCTTTTATATTGGGCAAGTCCTTTAATCTCTGCACCAATGCATCGAATTCAGAACCGGAACCTCCATTTAAAACAGCCAGTCTGATTTGATGATCTTTTACTTTGTCTTCTACGATCTGAATTAGTTTTTCGATGGACTTGCGCCTGCCTTTAGCTTTGCAGAAAGTGAAATATTTACCATCCTGATCAACTGAAATGATGGGTTTTAAGTGTAAAAACTGGCCCAGCATACTGGCTACGGCACCAAT
The DNA here is from genome assembly GCA_964574965.1 of uncultured Syntrophomonas sp. Lineage (GTDB taxonomy): Bacteria > Bacillota > Syntrophomonadia > Syntrophomonadales > Syntrophomonadaceae > UBA1368. The sequence continues at coordinate 1,852 of CAZNPR010000150.1, forward strand.
ACGGCCGCCGCGCCGCAAGTATTCCAAGGTTTCGATCACATAAAAACCATGGATTTTGGGCCTGATCTTTTGCAGGTTTTCTGCTGCTTTTTCCAATGAGAAACCGCTAGCGATGTTGCGGGCTGCTTCTAAAACCATCCACCCCGAAGCCATTGATAAAGTTTTGGTATCAATGGTGTTGATAACCAGACCTTCAAAATCTTTGGCCACCATTTTGACTGCATCATAAGTTCCGGAAAGATTACTGGAAAGATGAACGGCCAAGACCTGGGTAAAACCTTCCTGGCGCACCCTTTCCAACAGGTTTTTAATTTCCTGCGGAGAAGGCATGGACGTTGTGGGGATTCTAGCCGGCATATCCCGGTATACCTCATTGGGTAGGATATCGACCCGGTCCGAATATTCTCCTTCAGGATAAATAACCTTCAAAGGCAAAACTCGAATGTCATACTTTTCAGCCACTTCAAGTGGCAAGTCGCAGCCACTGTCAGTGATGATCGCAATTTTCTCGTTCAACATGCTCGCTCCTTTTGTAAGTAGTGTAAACCCATTTCAAGGAATCTAATAGATATTTTTATTGTAAGGTATATTTTTTAATTAAGCAAA
>CAZNPR010000151.1:0-2378 GCA_964574965.1 uncultured Syntrophomonas sp.
TTGCTGGCGGCAGTAAAGGACAGCGAGGTGGTCTGTTCATAATTGACGCCGATCTTCCTGGAGATAAAGAAGGAAACGCCAAACATCACCACAAAATAGATCAGCAAAGGAACCGCGATCCTGACTACATCCAAAGGCAGGGTCAAAATATACTCGCCTTTGAGCGCAAACATGACCACAATGGTGAAGAGCAAGGCATAAAGCGCAATGGGGCCCGATTTGGGAACGAATTTCTGGTCATACCAATCTGCGCCTTTGGCCGGTCTTAAAAAATATCGGGTCAGGAAGCCGGCAGCAAAAGGAATCCCCAGATAAATGGCAACACTTTTCGCTACTTCCCCCATCGATACTTTTACTTCCATGGAGTCCAGGCCCAGCCAGCCAGGCAGAACAGTGATAAAAACATACGCATAGATGGAATAAAAGACCACCTGGAAGATCGAGTTGAAAGCCACCAAGGCGGCAGCATATTCATTGTCGCCGTCAGCCAGGGTATTCCAGACAATGACCATGGCAATACAGCGCGCCAGACCGATCAAAATGATCCCTGCCATATATTCGGGATAATTGCGAAGGAAAATAATCGCCAGTACAAACATAAGCACAGGGCCGATGATCCAGTTCTGCAGCAAGGATAGACCCAGAACCTTTCGATTCCTGAAAACTTTCCCCAATTCCTCATATTTGACCCGGGCCAGGGGTGGATACATCATAACGATGAGACCGATGGCGATAGGAATAGAAGTAGTACCTACGGACAAGCTGTTTAAAAATCCAGCGAAATTGGGCACCACATAGCCAAGACCAACGCCTGCAAACATGGCTAAAAAAATCCAAAGGGTCAAATATCTGTCCAGAAAAGAAAGTCTTGATGTAAGTGATGTTTCCAATGCTAACTCCCTCTTTCTTTTAACGAATTGCAATGCCTTGACTCATACATAACAATATAATTATATGTTTATTATAATGTTACCTGTTCGTATAATTTTTGCAAGAAAAAACAATTTAACAGCATAATGATCCAATGAAGTTGGAGTCTGCCCAAAGAAAAATACCGTTGACATACAAGAACGCTTCCAATAATATAAGCATATAATTATATACTTTTGTTACAGTCGTTAAGAAACAAACATAATAAATATTGCAGTTAATGAATGGAGGTAATCAAATGAAAATCGAAGTACTGGGTACCGGGTGTTCAAGATGTAAACAATTAGAGAAAGATGTTTATAACGCACTGGCGGAATTAGACATCGCTGCAGAGGTTGAAAAAGTGGAAGATATCAAGACCATTATGAGTTACAAAGTTTTGTCTACACCAGCTCTGGTCATTGATGGAAAAGTGAAAGTCTCCGGCAGGCTGCCCCGCAAAGAGGAACTGCATAAATTATTGAAATCTGCCGGTGAATAATAACCACTGAGATAGTGGTTGGATTAGTTATCGCATCATATAAGAAAACACGAGGAGCGCTGGCAATGATCATTTTCGAGTGGCTGAACAACCAATTACTTAAAATGGAGTGGCTTTCCAATGCAGTAAGGCTGCTGGTGGAAAACGGGTTTAATTTGGATATGAGTACCCGCCTGGGCGGCAGTATCCATTTCTTTATCTATGATGTGATCAAAATATTCATTTTACTGTCTGTTTTGATCTTTACCATTTCATACATCCAGAGTTATTTCCCGCCGGAGCGGACCCGGTCCATCATCGGCAGATATAAAGGGGTGTGGGCCAATACCTTAGGCGCCTTGTTCGGCACCATAACGCCCTTTTGTTCCTGCTCCTCGATCCCTTTATTTATTGGATTCACCAGTGCGGGGCTTCCGCTGGGCGTTACTTTTTCCTTTTTAATTTCTTCTCCCCTGGTGGACCTGGCTTCGGTGATCTTACTGGCCAGTATTTTCAATTGGAAAATCGCCATCGCTTATGTGATCGCCGGGCTGATCCTGGCTATTATTGCAGGGACCATCATCAGCAGATCCAACCTGGAAGACTATGTAGAATCCTTTGTATATGGTGATGGAAGTGTGGAATATGAGCCTGAAGCGTTGAGTACGCATGATAGGATCAATTATGCCCAGGCGCAGGTCAGGGAAATTGTTGGCCGGGTTTGGATGTATATCCTAATTGGGGTCGGCATCGGTGCAGCCATTCATAACTGGATCCCGCAAAATATTATTTCTGCCGTACTCGGGCAGGATAAATGGTATTCCGTGTTAGTGGCAACGATTGTCGGAGTACCTATGTATGCTGATATTTTTGGCACCCTGCCCATTGCTGAAGCGCTGGTGTTAAGAGGCGTAGGGGTCGGCACGGTCTTAGCCTTTATGATGGGTGTGACGGCCTTATCACTCCCCTCCCTGATCATGCTGTCACA
>CAZNPR010000152.1:0-2366 GCA_964574965.1 uncultured Syntrophomonas sp.
TCCAAATTTGGTAAATTGCCCGCCGGCTGGTTGTGTTCAGCGGGTGGATTATTGATAAACTGCGCGGCAATGGTTACGGACAACAGATAAAAAATGCCTAAAATTTTAAAAGTCGCCGCAACTGTGCCGGTATAGTCGATCAGAAATGCGGCCAACGGTGCAAAGGCCAGACTGGAAGCCCCGAAGGTTCCGGTAACCAGTCCTGAAGCCAGGCCTCTTTGCTGCGTGGGGAACCATTTGACCACACAGGTCAGGGTGGCGAAGGAAAAGCCGATACCGGCACCCGTCATGATGCTGTAACACAAGATTAATCCCCACCATGTATCCATCGAGCCAGCCAAAAAGGCCCCGCATCCCATCATTATTCCCCCGGCAGTTACCACCCTACGCGGTCCGATCCGGTCCTGCAGTCGTCCTGAGATAACCGTCGTAATTGCATAAGTGAGGACCAGCAAAGAAAATATCAGTGCAATATTGGTCAGGCTCCAATCGGGGTGTTCCTTTTTCAATTGAACGGCTACAATGCTCCAGATATAGATGGAACCCATACATAAATAAATGATCAGGGCAGCTGCCAGTACAACATAACGATTTGATTTCATCTGCATCTATATGTTCCCTCTCATTCGTCCTTGCCAGGTGTTACGTTGGATCAATCGGTCATCAATATTGTTCAGCACTTCCCATTTATGCAGACTCCACTCCGGTCCGATCAGGGTACTTCTGGGGCTGTCGCCGGTCAAACGGTGGATGACCACATCAGGCGGGATTTTTTCCAGGATATCTACCACCAGGTCAATATATTCATGCTGAGTCAGGTAAGGAAAAGGTTTATCTTCATATATTTGTGCCAGTGGTGTATTTTTCATTAAATGCAGCAAATGAATCTTCAGCCCCTGGATCGGCAGTTCTGCCACAGCTTCACCGGTTGCCCGCATCATTTCATGGGTCTCTCCGGGTAGTCCCAGAATGATATGGGTTACGGTCTGTATCTCTCTGCTCCGTAGTTTTATTAAGGATTGCTTAAAATTTTCGTAATCATATTGCAGATTCATCGACCGGGAAGATTGTGCATGTATAGTCTGCAATCCCAACTCTACCCATAAATAAGTCTTTTTATTGAATTCAGCCAGCAGATCCAACACTTCTTCCGGCAGACAGTCCGGCCGGGTAGCAATGGCCAGCCCCGCTACCTCCTGCTGACCCAAGGCAAGTTCATATACTTTTCGTAAATCTACCGCTTCCGCATAGGTATTGGAAAAGGCCTGAAAATAGGCAATATATTTTCCCTGCCGCCACTTTTTGTGCATAACGGCTTTTAATTGTTCAAATTGCTGTGCAAGCTTCAGGCTGCGATCCCCGGCGAAGTCTCCTGAGCCCCGGGGGCTGCAGAACAAGCACCCTTGATCCGACAACGTCCCGTCCCGGTTTGGGCAGGTAAAACCAGCATCCAGGGGAATTTTAAAAACCTTGGTGCTGAATATTTTTCTTAGCTCCCAATTTAAAGTATGATATCTTTTATTGCCCCACCATACCGGCTCTGCCGCAATTTCCAACTGGCATACCCCTGTCGTTTTTATACTTCGAGTATAATAGCACAAATTCTGCCAAGGATAAACTGTAAGGTAAAATAATGATTTGAACTGCCCGATTTTTAGTTTACAATTAGTTTTGGGGATATAAGATTGTGGGGGCTGTAAAATGGTGAATTTTATCAAAAAAGAGTATACCAAAATTGCCGTACTGATAATCGTTGCTGCGGTGATCGGTCTTGTTGTTCGTTTTACCCAGCCAGGAATTGAGATAGACTATCCTGAGCAGGATACCGTACTTTCCATAGATGATTTTTCGGTCAAAAGCGGGAACGGTGAAGTCACGGTAGGCGTTTCATCCTGGGATCAGGTCACCGCTTTGTTCCCCGGAGGTGAAAGCCTGGGATTAAGCACTATATATCGCCCATCGGCAGAAGATTGTCTGCTGCAGTTTACAGAAGATGAGAATATCCTTAACAAAATGCATATCAGCAGTGATCACTTTACGACCAGCCGCGGAGTCAGAGTGGGCGATCCCTTTTCAGTGGCTGAATCAAACTACGGGCCGGATTACGCTAAGATAAAGAGTAAAGAAAAACCTGGTTACTTTGAAGCTGTTTATGGCAGCGGCAATCATAATAATATTGTTTTCCATGTACAGGATAATAAGGTGGTAAAAATTATTCTTCAGCATGAAATTTACCAGTAATAAACCAACAATTAATATTGACGGTCTCTCAACACAGGTGATAATATATACTAAATTATCAAGCTTTATATCTCTTATCCAGAGAGGCAGAGGGACTGGCCCGATGAAGCCCGGCAACCAGCTTT
>CAZNPR010000153.1:0-2362 GCA_964574965.1 uncultured Syntrophomonas sp.
GATATTTGAAGGAATTAGCAGAAAAGCTAAATATTTCGCCGGATTTAAGAATAATCGATCTTTTCCGCCTGCCGGAAGTATTCAATGTAAGCGATGATGAAGAAGATTTGGAATTGGTGTGGTCAGTACTGGGAGAAGCAGTAAGACAAGCCATGACCAACATGGCTGATATGCGCAGCAAAGAAGGACGCAATTTAGCCCAGGATATTCTGGAACGGAATTCCTTTATTTTGAACATGGTCAGTGAACTGGAAGAATTCGCACCCCAGGTGGCCAGTGACTATAAAGATAAATTACGTAAAAGAATTGCTGAGTTGGTGGGGCAGGACATGGTAGACGAGCAGCGTATCCTTCAGGAAGCGGCCATATTTGCTGACAAGGCCAGTATCACAGAGGAAATCGTACGACTAAAAAGCCATATCAAACATTTTGCTGAATTTATAGATGAAGGCGAAGCCATTGGCCGCAAATGTGATTTTCTCCTCCAGGAAATGTTTCGGGAGATCAATACCGTAGCATCAAAAAGCAATCACCTGGAGATGAGCCGCATCGTAGTTGACGTAAAAGCAGAACTTGAAAAAATAAGAGAACAGATCCAGAACATAGAATAAACAGGAGGTGATCCGGTTAAGTCCGGGATTTTATGGACATTAAGCTGGTTAATATTGGTTTTGGCAACATTGTTGCCGCGAATCGCATAATTGCTATTGTTAGCCCTGAATCAGCGCCTATCAAGCGAATTATTCAGGAAGCACGGGAAAAAGGAATGCTCATCGATGCTACTTACGGCAGAAGGACCCGCGCAGTCATTATTGTTGACAGTACCCATGTAGTGCTGTCCGCAGTGCAACCGGAAACAGTGGCAAATCGTTTAGGCGTAAAGGATGATGAAGCTTAAAAGCAGGTAATTGATATGTACATGACCAGAAGGGGCATTTTATTTATTATTTCCGGTCCATCGGGAGTTGGCAAAGGCACCATCAAAAAAGCAGTTTTGCCCCGGGTCGGTGATTTACTGGAGTCTATTTCTGCTACGACCCGTAAACCTCGGATAAATGAAGAGCATGGCCGGGAGTATTTTTTCCTTGCCGAAGAGGAATTTAAAAACTGGATCCAACAGGACAAATTTATCGAATGGGCCAATGTCTACTCCAACATGTATGGAACACCCCGGGAATTTGTCATGAATAAACTGGAACAGGGCAAGGATGTTTTGTTGGAGATCGATATCCAGGGTGCTTTGCAGGTAAAAGCAACGATGCCGGAGGGGGTCTTTATTTTTATCGCCCCGCCTGCCATCGAAGATCTGATCGATCGGCTTTGTAATCGGGACCAGGATTCTCCGGAAAGTATAGCTGCCCGATTAGCTGCCAGCGAACGGGAGATGTCTTATATGCCGTTGTATGATTATGTGGTGATCAACGATGATCTTGCAGAGGCAGTCAAAAAGACCGAAGCGATAATCATAGCGGAAAGATGTAAAATAAGTAATTTGAATATGGAGTGATAATATGTTCCCACCGTCAACCAAAGACATAATCAATATAGGCAACAGCAAGTACGCTGTCGTCATAGCGGTCGCCAAAAGAGCACGGGAGTTATCCGAAGATAAAAAGAATGATGAAAACTATCGCCTTTCAAGCATGGTGACTGAAGCATTGGATGAGATTTTAACGGGAAAAATTAAAATAAGCTAAAGCTTCTTAAGCGGGGGGTTATACGTTGCCTAAGACAATTGGTATAGGTATCACCGGCGGAATTGCTGCCTACAAGATCACTGATCTGGTCAGCAGATTAAAAAAAGCCGATTATGATGTAATTGTCATGATGACTGAGGGAGCGACCAGGTTTATTACTCCTTTAACTTTAAAAACCATATCCGGCCGCGAAGTATTGACCGATCTATGGCAGGACAGCCAGGAATGGAAGGTTCAGCACATTGGAGTGGCGGAACAAATCGATTTACTGGTTATCGCTCCTGCTACAGCCAATATAATAGGAAAGATGGCGCACGGTATCGCGGATGACTTATTGAGTACCGTATATCTGGCCAATACCGCACCGGTCATCGTTGTCCCGGCTATGAATACAAATATGTATCAAAACCCGGTGGTACAAGACAATCTTAATAAGCTGGCTGATTATGGGTGCACCATACTGGAACCTGAGAGCGGAGAACTGGCTTGCGGTGTCATTGGACCGGGCAGGCTTCCTGACATCGATGTTATATATCAGGCCATTATGGAAGAACTGCATCCCAGGCAGGATCTGCAGGGGAAAAGATTGATGGTGAATGCCGGAACCACATGCGAAGATATCGATCCGGTCAGGTTTATAGCCAACCGGGGAACTGGTAAAATGG
>CAZNPR010000154.1:0-2357 GCA_964574965.1 uncultured Syntrophomonas sp.
AAAATGAAAAGTTGGCATGCCAATTGCAACTCATATAGACAAGAAAGTGAAACATAGCACAAGGACGGATAAAATCATCGCAATAACTGGATCGCATCGAAGGGAGTGATCGAAATTGAATTTAATATCAGCGCAGACTGAGATAGATAAAAAAATAGCGACATTATTATTGAACAGGAGGAATGAAAAAATGAGTAATGTGTATATGATCGAAAACGAATGCTACGATGAAATACTGGACGCAGAGATCGCAAAGCTCAATCAGGTAAATGAAGTTTTAAAAGACATGGGGTCATGCCCCCGCAGTATCGACGAAGTGTACTCGATGGGAATCAAAGTAGTGAACTTTATTGGCAATATTTATGGTGAAATGGCAGCGAAACATTGTGACGATCGTTCCTTACAGGGAGAAATCAACAGACAATTGGTTTTCAAAAATAGGATCCAGCAGCTGGCTGATCATAACCTTAACCAATTACTGGACTATTTCTACAGTAATGGCGGGCCCATCATTGAGCCTCCGGTATCAGAGCAGACAGCCAAAGAGATACAGCCGTTTTTCAGCCGGATCACAGTAAATGCATTAACACAGATCGCAGCCTTGACAGATCGGAACCAGGCAGTCAGTCCGGCGGAGGCATCAGAAGTGATCAGTGCAGTTACCGTAAACACATACGAAGGCATTAGCAGATTATATGCAGGGAGCCCGGAAGTAAAAGCAGCTTTTGAAGAATTGATGCAGCTTCACAAAAACTAAAGAAGCAGTAACGAAAGAGAAAGGTTGGTGTTAAATTATGAAGGAAAATGAATTGACCACTATACAAAAAGTTGGAAAAGGGATATTATTAGTAGTCGGAGCTCCGGTGGTAATGATCGGCGTACTGGTAGCCATTTATGGGACACTGTTTGCAGGCATCGTTCAGTTGATCCGTAACCATGGTAAGGTTGGTGAATACAGCCAGCCAATCCCTGCAGAATCTGCGGAAGCCATTTTGGAACCAAACATGGTGCCGCATTTGGCCAGATAATACCTAAGATAATAATTTAAAAAATTATATAGAATTAAATTGGACTTGATTGTATTCCCCCCACTTCCCCCACCCCCCACACTCTCCCGATCAAGTCCGATTTATTTTTTTCTGCCATACCTTTCAAGGAAAAGATTTATCGGTTGGCGCAAAAATATAAATAAGATACTATGTAGAAAAAATGTGCTGTTTAAGTGAAAGGAGCAATGAATTGCATAGTTCCTTGAAATCCGGTATCAGATATCTCATAGCGGGGCTTTTTTTACTCCTGTATGCAGGGCTGAACCTCTATCTGGGCATTCGGGGCTGGGAAGCTCTTGGCAAATTTATTTCAGCCTGGGCCTCAGTGTACTGGGGATCGATCATTTTCCTGGCGGTTGCTTATTTGCTGGGCCGGGTCATCAACCAGAAGGCTCCCGGGAAGTTCAGTGATGCTTTACTCTGGGTCGGTGCTTATTATATGGGAATTTTTTTCTATGCTTTGCTTACAGTGGGTTTGATAGATATTTTGCGGACCGTAGATAAGATGTTGCCTTTTTTACCGGCGATGCTGAAAGAAACACCCGCTTTAACAGCAGTCATGGTATTGTTTTTTTTAACCGGACTTATGGTGTATGGCACCTATAACAGCCATCGGCCGGTATTGCGTAAATATGGCCTGGATATTCAAGGGCCGGGTCTGCCGCTTAAAGAGTTAAAGGCGGTCCTGGTGTCTGACGTACACCTGGGGAGTATTGTAGGCAGAGACCGCCTAATGGGGCTGGTGAGGAAAATCAATCAACGTCAGGCTGATTTAGTGCTTCTGGCAGGAGATATAATCGACGGGGATGCCAGGCCCTTCGTTCAATATGATATGGCTGCATTGCTGCGTAAAATCAAAAGCAGGTACGGGGTATTGGCTGTTTTAGGTAATCACGAATATCTGGGGGGGCAGTATAAGGAAATGATTTCGGCCTTGCAGGCTTCGGGAGTTACGGTTTTGCGTGATGAATCAGTGCTGCTCCAGGATAGTTTATGTATTATCGGGCGGGATGATAAATACAGCCGAAATCGCAAAAAACTGGCAGAACTCATGCCGGGACCGGGGAATCACCTGCCGGTTCTGATCCTGGATCATAATCCGGCTGATATCCATGAAGCGGCCAGTAATGGTGCGGACTTGCAGTTTTCAGGTCATACTCATACCGGACAGATTTGGCCGCTTAACTATATTACTGCCAAAATTTTTGCCACCGACTGGGGCTATTTGCGCCAGGATAAATTGCAGGTGATCGTATCCAATGGCTACGCTACCTGGGGACCGCCGATACGCATCGGCAACCGCCCTGA
>CAZNPR010000155.1:0-2333 GCA_964574965.1 uncultured Syntrophomonas sp.
TAGCCAATAAGACTCCTAAATTAGTAATATTCTCCATATAAATTTAAAACCCTACAAAAACTTTTTATTTTATTAAAAATAGGACTAAAGGGAATAATGAAAGGGCGACTTTTTACTTTCTACAACAAAATATTTTCTTATTGTTAATTGATGGCAGTCGTGTTATTATACCCATAGAGGGTATATCCAAGAATGAAATCTTGCTGCCCCGCAAATATTATTAATGAGGTGATAATATGACGATGTTGCAAATAACTCCCGAAACAGCTGCTGATTTGAAACAGATCATGAAGGAGCAGAATATCAATACGACCAACCTGCGGATCACTGCCAGAATTGGCTGAGGTGGTATGTCATTTGATCTGGTTCTGGATGAACCGGGGAAACTTGATACTGTGGAAGAACATGAAGGACTCAGCTTTATTGCCGAAAGCAAAATAGTTGACAGATATGGACCGTTTAGAATGACTTCATTTAAAAGCGGAAACCGGACTTATATGGATATCAAAAGTGTTCAGGATACCGGCGGCGGCGGTTGTGATTCCTGTACTTCCTGCGGATAAAATATTTTATCAAGGGCGTACCTTAAATAAAATTTAAGGTATGCCCCTTTTTTTACCCGTTTTTATTGCTATTTACACAGTTTATATTATGCTAAGATATGTTTGTAAATTGTATACAGGAGTCGATGTCATGAAAAACAAGAAAAGGCAGTTTGCAGTAATTGGACTCGGCAGATTCGGCGGCAGTCTGATCAAAGAACTTATAGCCATGGGCCATGAAGTGCTGGCCATTGATACAGATGAGGAAAAAATTGAAGATTTTGTTGATATCGCTACCCATGCTGTGCAGGCTGATTCTACTGATGAAACGGTGCTCAGGAAATTGGGCATTTCGAATTTCGATGTGGTGGTGGTATCGATTGGAAATAATCTGCAGGCAAATATTTTGACCGCCATAACTCTAAAAGAAATGGGCGTTAAAAAAGTAATTGCCAAAGCTCAAACTGCTCTGCACGGAAAAGTTTTAGAAAAAATCGGTACTGATGTGGTGATTTATCCTGAACGGGATATGGCCATCAAGCTGGCGCACTCTTTTGTGCATAATATAATGAATCAAATCGATTTATCTTCAGAATACAGTATTGTGGAAATTTTAGCCCCCAGTGAATTTATCAATAAAAGCTTGAAGCAGATGGAGCTTAGAACCAAAATGAATGTAGCGGTGATCGCCATTAAACATGATGAAGAAATCTCTATCCCCCCTGATCCGGATCAAATTATCCGGGCACGTGATATTTTAGTCATCGCCGGGGAAAACAAAAATATCAATAATTTAGCTGATCTCAGCGATTAGGAGCTTGTGATGTTAGGGAAGATGAATCCGGCCCAAATTTTAGTGTACGGTTTTTTGTTGATCATTATAATAGGTAGTATTCTGCTGTCACTTCCCATTGCCGTAAACGATGGAGAGGTCAATCTCTTAACTTCATTTTTTACAGCTACCTCTGCTCTTTGCGTGACGGGATTAGTGCTGGTGGATACTGGAACGCACTGGACTGCTTTCGGGCAAGTAGTCATTTTGCTGCTTTTCCAGGTCGGCGGCCTGGGCATTATGTCTTTTGCTGCTTTTCTGGCTTTTATCCTGGGACGGAAAATCAATTTGAAAGAGCGCCTGACTATGCAGTATTCCTTGAATAAATCTTCTCTGGGCGGAATCGTAAATGTATTTAAGTATCTGCTGATTTTTTCATTCGTTATCGAATTTCTGGGGGCAATAGTTCTTTTGGTCTATTGGTTTCCAACGATGGGTTTAAAAAAGGCTTTATGGTATGGGGTTTTCCATTCTATTTCAGCTTTTAACAATGCCGGATTTGATTTATTCGGAAATTTCGCCAGTTTGACTGATTACACCGGCAATGCCATGCTGGCTGTCACCATTTCTGCTTTACTGTTGATTGGTGGCTTGGGCTTTATTGTGGTTTATGAATTGATCAATTATCCGAAAGAGCACAGCCTTTCGCTTCATTCACGCATCGTCCTTATTACCACGGCCATCCTGGTGATTGGCGGAACTTTTCTCTTCTGGGCTTTGGAAAACAACCTACTGCTTCATGGATTAACCATAGGAGAAAAGCTTTCTACTTCATTTTTACAGTCTGCAACCCGCACCTGCGGTTTCACCATGGTAAATATGGCGGATTCATCGCTGCCCACACAGATTCTCATGATGTTCATGATGTTTATTGGAGGAGCACCAGGTTCTACTGCCGGGGGTATCAAAGTCACCACGCTGGCCATCCTCTTTTTCGCCGTTATCAGTAATCTGCGCGG
>CAZNPR010000156.1:0-2326 GCA_964574965.1 uncultured Syntrophomonas sp.
TTGGATCATCATTCATTACCCCCTTTTTCAACAATATTCGTAGCTATGCATTTGCATCAAATAATACTTTCTATCGAAAGCCGGTGGAGAGAATCTTATCTTCTATTTTATTATAATATCCGTCAATGCTAATTTACCATCAGTCGCTAGAAGGATAAAAAGTTGAAAATTTTTAAAAGGATTAATCCTTCAAAGATAGACTATAATTCTAAAGTTCGACAATAAACCACAAGGACGCATAAGCGTATATGCCTATTGAAATCAGAGCACATCAAGGAGATATCTTAGAGTCAGATAATAAATGGCTTAGAATGGCTTATTAAAGCTTAAAAATCATTTATCAGATGCAGAAGTGAGAATTCAGATTTCATTCGCTGAAATTTGTTCGGCTCTTACGATAAGGCGGTCATATTTGCCGTTGATCGGAAATAAAGGGTGACAGGTGGTCAGTGTTATAACTGGATCGGGAGTAGGATCAATTACGCTCCAGTCATATTCATCTACCACGAATATTTTTTCAACTTCGTAAGTATACTTTTTTCCATCATAACTGAGCTCGATTTGAGCACCGGATTTGAGTTTGTCAAGGTTCATGAAAGGATTACCATACGCATTGCGATGACCAGCGATGCAAACGTTGCCTACAGCAGGATGGGCGCTTTGCGGATAAAAGCCCGGTCCTTTTTCTAGATCTGCATCGCTTACGCCATAGCCTACATCAAGATCAAGATTTATCGCGGGGATGTACAGATGACCAGATTGAGGAAGGAACTCAAGGGTTGCTGAGTCACGGGATGAACTGGTATCAGGTTTTTCATCATTGATGATCTGAGGAGTTACAGGTGATGTTTCCTGTGATATTCTCGCCAAAAAATTATTAACAAAAGGAAATAGGAGAAACAATACGCCTATGATCAACAGAATCGTACCGATGGTTCTTGGGTTAATTGCTCTTTTAAATCGATTGATCATTTCGTAAATTTCTCCGACTAAAATCATTACCCATCAATGATCTTTACCCTGCTAATATTGTACCAACAAAGGGGGCAGCAGACAATGGCCCGGCAACGATCTTAAGCAATGCTGTTTTACGATCCACTGCAAATCCGTTTTTACTAACCGCTGCGAAGGCCTTATCACAATCTATATACGGCCGATTTACATGATGGGGGTCTCGGATTAGAACCCATATAACTGCAAAGAATAATAAGTGCTTCCAGGAATACCTGGGTTTCGTTCTTTATCCAACAGGGAACAATAGCGTACAATCAATTTAGCTATATTCACAGGAATGATTGAGAAGGTGTAATGAAGTGGCTGAAACGATCTATATGGATAATGCAGCAACCAGTTTTCCAAAGCCCGAATGTGTTTATCAGGCGATTGATGATTTTAACCGTAAAGTTGGCGGTAACCCTGGACGCGGCAGCAATCAGCAGTCATTAAAAGCCGGAACGGTTTTGGTTGAAACCCGGGAAGCGCTGGCCAGGCTTTTTAATATTGATGACAGCAACCAGATCGCGTTTATGCCTAATATCACAGAAGCGCTTAATGTTGGTCTGAAGGGGAGCCTCAAAAGAGGGGATCATGTAATTACGACCAGCATGGAGCACAATTCAGTAGCCCGGCCTCTTTATGCTTTAGCCGCCCAAGGGGTAGAATGGACAACTGTGCAGTGTGACGGGAAAGGAACCCTTGACCCTGGAGAAGTCGTTAAAGCCATCAAACCTAACACCAGGTTGATCTGTATGCTGCATGCTTCCAACCTGACCGGAACCATCATGCCCATTGAAGCAGTGGGACACATAGCAAGAGAACACGACCTGTTGTTTATGGTTGACAGTGCTCAGACTGCCGGGGTTCTCCCTATAGATGTAAAGAGATACAATATTGATCTCCTGGCGTTTACCGGCCACAAAAATCTGTTAGGACCTCAGGGCACAGGAGGGCTGTATGTAAGACCAGGACTGACGATAAAGACATTAAAAGAGGGAGGGACCGGCTCTTTATCTGAATATCTTGAGCATCCGCAAATGATGCCCGACCTGCTGGAATGCGGGACCCATAATACACCTGGCATTGCCGGGCTATTAGCCGGGATCCGCTTTATAAACCAAATTGGCATGGAATCCATTCGAAGTTATGAAACTAGACTTACGGCGATGCTTCTGGACGGCATGGGAAATATTCCAGGGCTTAAGGTATATGGGCCCCGTAACCCGGAACTGCAAACCGCAGTGATCGTTTTTAATATTGAAGAAATTGACTGTGGAGCTGTTAGCATGATGCTTGATTATGAATTTGGTATTATTACCAGATCGGGTAC
>CAZNPR010000157.1:0-2299 GCA_964574965.1 uncultured Syntrophomonas sp.
TGAGTTTCACCGAGGACGGCTGGTTCAGGACCGGCGATATCGGCGAAGTCGACCATGGTTTCCTGCGTATCGTTGACCGTAAAAAAGCCATCATCGTACTGGATACCGGCAAGAACGTTTCCCCGGCTTATATCGAAATGAAGTTTACCAACAATCCCGTCGTGGAACAGTTGCTGGTAGTGGGGGACAACCGCAAATACATCGCAGCGCTTGTCGTGCCCAACTATGAAAACATCATTCAGGTATTTCGCCACGAAAACATCGCCTTTGACGAATCCAAACTGGTCTACGCCACCGTCAATGGGATGCAGACCCTGGTGGAAGTGGGCGATGACCTTGCCTGCCACCCGGAGACCTATAAAATGGTGGATGAAGCCATCGGTAAAATCAATGAAGAACTAGCTGATTTCTCAGCCATCAAAAGGTTCAAGATCATTCCCCGCAAGTTTACCGAAGAACGGGGAGAATTGACCCCCACCTTAAAAATCAAAAATCGGGTGGTTTTCGCCAACTACCCAGGCGAGATCGAAGAATTGTATAAATAAAAACAAACGAAACACGGTTATGAAGAAACACGGGGACCAGCGCCCCGTGTTTTTTGAATTCAGCGTGCAAATGTATTATATTATAAGAAGATTTTCTTAGGATTAGATAAGGGAGAGAAATAAATGGTAATAACAGGTTTGATCATCGTACTGCTTTTAGTTCTGACCGTACCTTTCGTCAGCAAGCGGGTAGAGGAAAATCTAGAGCCGTTTTTATTTATAATGGGCCTGGCAGCCGCCTTCATATCAGGGATCATGAGCACGGAGCTGGTGGTGAAGGCACTGGAGGAGCCGATCATGATCACCGCGGCGGTTTTCGTGGCCGGAGCTCTTTTTTACCTGCTGCATGATAAATTCCAGGACTTCATGAATATGATCTTAAAAAAAGTCCCCATCAGCATTTTTATATTCCTGGTGATCGCGGTTTTAGGCTTGCTGTCCAGCATCATCACCGCCATCATCGCCTCCATTATCCTGGTGGAGATCATCTATCTGCTGCCCCTGGAACGGAAACAGAAAATCGTCGTCTGTATCATCGCTTGCTTTTCCATCGGACTGGGAGCTGCCCTTACTCCCATCGGTGAGCCGCTGGCAACCATTGCGATCTCCAAATTAGATGAAAGCTTCTTTTACCTGTTTGATCTTTTAGCCCGTTATGTTATTCCGGCTGTGTTCGCGTTTGGCATTATTGGGGCTGTATATATAGCCCGCACCGGTTCCGGTCCTGCTCAGGGAAATACGGTTGAAATAGCTGACGGGGAAGAAGAAGTGATCGAACAGGAGACCTGGAAAGGCATTATCCTCAGGGCTTTGAAAATATATCTGTTCGTTATGGCCCTGGTGTTTTTAGGGGAAGGATTCGCGCCCTTGATCGACAAATATGTGCTGGGACTTTCACCGCAGCTGCTCTACTGGGTCAATATGATCTCCGCCGTTTTGGACAATGCCACCCTGACGGCAGCGGAAATCAGCAGACAGATGAACGATACCCAGATCACTGCCATCATCATGGGACTTTTGATCAGCGGCGGCATGCTGATCCCCGGCAACATCCCCAATATCGTTTCCGCCTCCAAGCTGCGCATCAGCAGCAAAGAATGGGCCGTATGGGGCGTGCCATTAGGCCTGGTCACCATGCTGCTCTTTTTTGTTATACTATTTTAGTTGGAAAGTAGACAAGGGCAGACAAGGGGTCGGTTCTTCTGTCTGCGGTAAAAGGAGTGTAGTTTAGTTCTCTTATCTTCTGGCGCCCGCAGACAGAAGAACCGTCCCCTTGTCTGCCCCGCGCCCCTACAGCTCTTCAGCGTAAGTCTTTGCTATTGGCCCTCACGCCTTACTCCTCACGCTTCAGCAGTTCTTTTGCTCCGCCCTCGAGTAACAGCTTTTTATAGATCTCCCATTCGGATTCCAGAGAGTGAGTCAGGCCGATCTGGCGCTGCAGGCAGAGGCCGTCGATGGCAGCGAGTATAATATTGGCGATGGCTCTGGTTTTAGGGTTTTTTGGCACATTCAATAATCCAGCCACGATTTCATCCACATCATTAAACCAGGATTCATACTTCTCCTGAAACTTTTCTCTTAATTCGCTGTTGCCCAGCATTGCCTCATGGGCCAGGTAATAGAACAGCCGGTTTTCCTGAGAGTCGGTGATCCGACGGGTAAGGACCGCCCTGGCCTCGGTTTCCAATTCTTCCTGTGTAAAATATTTCTCGTTAACCCTTTTGGCCAGCTCGGCGGAAGCGGAAGTATCCTCG
>CAZNPR010000158.1:0-2244 GCA_964574965.1 uncultured Syntrophomonas sp.
GCTTTTTTATGATATCCCTGCCCCACGACCCTGCCATCCTTGACGATAACGGCTCCTACCATCGGGTTGGGACTGGTTTTTCCCATTCCTTTTCTGGCCAGTTCCAGGGCTGACTGCATAAACATCCTGTCTTCTTCACTGTACATCGCAACGTGTCCTTTTCTTTGGCATCAATTAAAAAAACCCGATTTTTTCTTTCGGGTCAAAGTAAATCTGCTTCAAGTAATTATCATAATCATAATCACAAAGCATTATTACTTTTCCTCTCCCATCCAGACTATTACTGTCGGCTCCGGACTCTCACCGAATCAGCCTTGCGGCTCGCGGGCTTTACCGCCGATAGGGAATTACACCCATCCCCGAAGAAAAGCTGTCCTATGTAATTTTTACTAATATTATCATTAGTATGACACCTGGTCAATATTATATGCTGTTTTTAAGAGTTTGCACTGCTGCAGCCGGGTCAGGACTGCCGAAAACATATGAGCCGGCGACCAAAACATTGGCACCAGCGCTAACCACCTCAGGAGCATTCAGGTTATTGATGCCGCCGTCCACTTCCAGATAAACCGATGCATTCTGCCGTTCCAGCATCTGTTTTACCACTTTGATTTTAGGTAATACAGTGGGAATAAAACTTTGTCCGCCAAATCCAGGATTGACCGTCATCAGCAGGATCAGATCCACATCCGTCAAAATATTTTCCAGCATTGCTGCCGGCGTGGATGGATTCAGGGAAACCCCTGCCTGACATCCCGATTGTTTGATCATGGAGATCAGACGATGCAAATGATTGGTTGCTTCAGCATGGACAGTGATTAGATCAGCACCTGCCTCGGCAAAAGCACCGATAAAGTTTTCCGGTTTCTCGATCATTAGATGAACATCTAAAAATAAATCAGTCACTTTCCGGATATCCGCTACCACCTGAGGCCCGATGGTCAGGTTGGGAACAAAATGACCATCCATGATATCTATATGCAGCCAGTCAGCACCGGCGGTTTTGACCTGCTCAATATCTTTACCCAACCGGGTAAAGTTAGCTGACAATATGGAAGGAGCAACGATTATCAATGATAACACCTCTCATTTTCTATGGTCTCTTCTAAGATAGTCAGATAATTTTCATAGCGGGATACTGCGATTTCTCCCTCTTCTACCGCTTGTCTGACACCGCAGACGGTTTCTTTTTTATGCATGCAGTCACGAAACTGACAGAATTCCAGTTTGCTGATAAAATCCGGGTAATATAAACTTAATTCCTGGCTTTTTACCGGCGGCACATCAAGAACACTGAACCCGGGAGTATCAGCTATCAGTCCTCCTGACAGCAGCGAATAAAGTTCCACATGCCTGGTGGTATGCTTGCCCCGGCCAATTTTTTTGCTCACTTCCTGGGTCTTGATATTTTTCCCCCCGGTGAGTTCTGCCATCATACTTGACTTGCCTGCTCCCGAAGGTCCGGCTAATACAGCGATCCTGCCTTTTGTCGCTTCTGTGATCAAATCGATTCCCATACCGGTCTTCACCGAAGCAATGATAAAAGGAAAACCTGCCTGTTTATAATAATCAAGGCATTCCGCTTTTTCGCTTTTTGGCAGGTCCGCTTTATTGAGAATGATGTATGGCTCAATCCGATTATAGTAAGCCAGCAATAATAAACGATCCAACAGCAGGATATTGGGAGCAGGCTTATCATAAGCCATTACGATCAAAACCATGTCGACATTGGCGATTTTGGGCCGGGTCATTTCGTTTTTCCGGGGCAGGATGCTTTCTAATATCCCCTGTTCACCTTCCAGCGGTGTAAAATTGACCTGGTCTCCGCTTAAAACCAGCGTTTTTAATTTGCCCCTCGGTTTGCAGGCAAAGATCACACCTGTTTGATCTTTCACATAGTAAAACCCGCTGTAATTTTTGATTACCATTCCCTGCCTGAATTCGGGCATGAATTTCCTCCCGGAATTAAAGATTTATAGTCTTGTAATGATTGCCGTTCAATTGTATATCCACCGATGCCTGACCAAAATAACTGACGCCCACATTAACGATATCTGCAGCATGATGCAGTTGATTATAGATTTCCCTTTCACCTTTGGAATCTTTTAGTTTAATGACCACTTTGTAGTAATCCTGATTTTCGGGTAATTGAAACTCCAGGTTTTTCGTTTTGGCAACAGGGCCTGGTCCCTGACTTAAGGTAAGGTTAACGGTGCTCCCCTCATCGATCAAAACGCCGGCTTC
>CAZNPR010000159.1:0-2208 GCA_964574965.1 uncultured Syntrophomonas sp.
TTCATATGGTGCGGTAGAGAGGACTTGAACCTCCACGAAGTTTCCCCCACTAGAACCTGAATCTAGCGCGTCTGCCGATTCCGCCACTACCGCAAAGCTGTTTCCAGCAAAACAAATTATATTACAGAAGGCCCCAGGTTGTCAACCGGTTCAAAATAACTTAAATTACTTTTGTTTTTCATAACAGCCGGTAAAATCATCTCGGTTTAGGCCCAATCATGTATGGAATAACCGGCTATTTTGCTCCCTTTAGATCTCAAATGGTTTCAAAGGATCATTTTCCAAAATCGTTTCCACTTCTTCGAAACCGGCGGGAAATGCGTAGTTATATCGGGCCGGGAGGGCAAAAACGTATTGTCTGTTGCGCCCCAGTTCTTTTGGTCCCATTGGGGCTGCTCCAATATTGAACGCTTCGCTCTGCAATGCTTCCCATTGCTCGGTTGTAAACACCATGACTGGGATATCCTGCCGTTTTACCTGCTCCGTCCATTGCGGATGCCGGAACAAGATCAGCGGGCCACTCTCTGCCAGTTCCTGTGAGTCGGTGGCTAGACCTTCCCATTTATCGGTTATGATCTTATAACCCTGCCAGCTGTCTGGTAAGGCAAAACTGAAACCGTACTGGGTATTCTTATAGATCGTTGCTGCAGTATCCGGGTAAGCTTCGATTTTTACGTAAGTGATGAGCCAGCGGTTGTTCAGGTTTTCGACCATCAAGGTGACTGGCCGTTTGGCTGCAGCTCCTCCGTTGACCAGTTCTACACTGGTAACTTCTATAATTTCACCCTTGATTTCATATTTTAAGGCCGATAGCTTTTCGATATTCGAGATTTCGATCCGTTCCGGCCAGGGGCTGGAAGTCACCCTGCCCGGCGCATTCTGCGGGTCGTTTTGCCACTTGGTCAAAAGGACTGGTGCAACAAACTCACTGTAATTTTCCTGCAGACTCTTCTTCACTATGTCTTCCGGTGCCAGCAAGGATACATTTTTTAAACTTCTGCCGAAGTTATCCACCAGTTCTGCTGCCTGGGCTGCATCAGACACGAAACCTTTCCGGTTTATGCTCACGGTTCTGCTCTTATCATCCCATGTAACCTCTGCTCCCAAGGCTTCCGCGATCCATCTGACCGGCACCATGGTCCGACCGTTAATGATTTGCGGAGCTACATCCGGTTTGATCTCCTGCCCGTTGACAAAAAGTTTTACCGGATCACTGGCATAAGCATAAACACCTGCTGACAGGGCCAGGACCAGTACCACGGCAATGACTAAGAATATTTTTTTACTTTTCATCAGGATCCCTCCTGTGATGGTTGTTGTTTATAAACGGATCATGCTTTTAAGACTTTTATAATCTATACCTAAATCATCAGTGAATCTTACACAAAAGGAAACCAACTATGAGGAATTTTTGATTCCAGCAATGGCTTTTATTGGCTTTTAATATGGTTTGGAAAATGTGGGCTTTAATTAGATAAGCTGTTTGGGGGGTTTATTGTTCTGATTGCGGATCATGACCGCGATCTTTTAAGAATATAAAGGCGATCAACGTGGCAAATACACAAGCGGCACAGGCGATCCATATCGCCTGGCTAAAACCTGTGGCCAGGGCTGCATTGATCTGCACGGGTGAGGCTCCGGCAAGAATGGCTGCATCCCTGGCTTGATCAGCCAGCCGTGCTGCCATGCCCGGGCCAACCAGGGCTGCTATTCCATACCCGGCATATAACAGGCCGAAATTTACACCCATATGGCGTGTACCGAAATAATCGGCACTGGCGGAGGGAAATATTCCAAACAGGCCGGCATAACAAAGCACTACCAGCGAGGAAGCCAGAAGGAATAAAAGGTAAGTCGAGGCAAATGGCAATACAAAGAGTCCCAGAGAACAGGACAGGAATAATATTCCCAGGGCATTGCGGCGTCCCGCCCGGTCAGACAGAACACCGAAAACCAGACTGCCCACTCCATTAAATATTGACAATATGCTCACAGCCGATACCGCCAATGCTCCGCTGATGCCGGTAAAACATTCTGCCAGCAGCTGGGCATTGCTCAGGACAATGAGCCCGGATATTCCGCCAAAAGCGAATAGCAGTACCAGAATATAAAAACGTCTGTCCTTGAGCATCTGTCCTGGTGTATAACCGGTATCCAAATTTGGTAAATTGCCCGCCGGCTGGTTGTGTTCAGCGGGTGGATTATTGA
>CAZNPR010000160.1:0-2105 GCA_964574965.1 uncultured Syntrophomonas sp.
TTCCCCGGCTTTATTTCCAGCCTGGAACAGTATTGCCTGCCGATTTCGATTCAGGCATTATATCCCCGGCAGCAAGAACTTTTTGCCCACCATTTGCTGTATGAAAAAGGGCAGGCAGTCAGCACCAGTTATTTAAATCCGCAAAATTGGGGAAGAGATGATTTAGTATTCATTCTTACTGACCTGACAGAAGCCATAACTGACAGGAAAAATGCCGGGCTGACCATTTACCTTAATAATTGCAGCTGTTCTCTTGCTCCACGACTAGACAGTGAATTTAAATGTAATGGGTTATTTCCGGCTCTATATAATATAGCGCCTATTTTGGAAAGCTGTCTTTTAACGAAAGCAGGAATTCAAAACTCAGACAACGAATCTATTACCGTTAATGCACCAAAGGCAGAGTTTCTCACATTGGAAAATATCGGACATCAATGGGGCTTATGGGATCTCTTCCTTGACAAGGTGTGATGAGGTCCTTATAATACCATCAAGGAAAAATAATGATCAAACTGTTTGTGTGTGATCCGGGTGTCAAGCGAGCATAGTCTCGCTTTTATAAGTTTTTTAAAAAGTTAGGAGCGATCAAATGGCAGAAGAGAAAGAAGTTCTACTAACGAAGGAAGGTCTTCAAAAGTTAGAAAATGAATTGGAAAATCTTAAATCAGTCAAGCGCCAGGAGGTAGCTGACCGTATCAAACAGGCAATTGCATTTGGAGACATTTCCGAGAACTCTGAATACGAAGATGCTAAAAATGAGCAAGCATTTATTGAAGGCAGGATCTTACTTTTAGAAAAAACGCTGAAAAATGCCCGCTTAATGGAAGACAATGAGATTCGTACAGATGTCGTGTCACTTGGTTCGAAAGTTACCTTGCGCGAAGTGAAAGGCGGACGTGAAATTATCGTAACGATCGTTTCCTCGGTGGAATCCAAACTCAGAGATGGTAAGATTTCCGATGAATCTCCGGTAGGGAAAGCTATATTGGGCAAAAAGGTGAATACTAGTGTCAAAGTTCAAGCTCCGGCAGGAATCATCCAATATAAGATCATAAAAGTTGAGAAATAGTCGTTGTTTTGATGGCTGGAAAGGAGGCGGGGCAACTTGTCTCATGAAGAAAACCAGGATCCAAACGAACTGAAGAGGGTTCGTTTAGAAAAACTGGCTGAGCTGAAAGATATGGGCATTGATCCTTTTGGAAAGCGCTTTGAACGCAGCGCAATGGCTGAGGATCTTCATACGCAATATGCGTTGTACGAAGGACAGGCAGTGAAAGTTGCCGGACGTATCATGTCCAAAAGGAGACATGGAAAAGCAGGTTTTGCAAATTTACAGGATTTTTCCGGTGAGATTCAACTTTATTTTCGTAAAGATGATCTTGGGGAAGAAAACTATGAAATATTTAAAAAGATGGATATCGGCGATATTTTAGGTATTGAAGGCCAGGTATTTACGACCCAGAAAGGTGAGATAAGCCTTCATGTAAGTGGGCTGGTGTATTTGTCCAAATCTTTAAACCCTTTACCTGAAAAATGGCATGGACTGAAAGATGTGGAACTCAGATATCGGCAGCGCTATGTAGATCTGATCGTTAATCCCGATGTTAAGGATGTTTTTGTAAAGCGCAGCCAAATAATAAAAGAAATTCGACGGTTTATGGATGAACAAGGTTTCCTGGAGGTGGAAACACCGATGATGCATCCAATCCCTGGAGGTGCGGTTGCCCGTCCATTTGTCACCCATCATAATGCTCTCAATATGGCACTATATCTCCGCATTGCCCCTGAATTATATTTGAAAAGATTATTGGTCGGGGGGCTGGAAAAGGTATATGAAATCAATCGCAGTTTCAGGAATGAAGGGATTTCAACCAGGCATAACCCGGAATTTACAATGTTGGAAGTATACCAGGCTTATGCTGATTATGAAGTGATGATGAACTTAACCGAGCAGTTGATATCCAAGGTAATGTATAAAGTCAATGGTGTCATAACGACCGAGTTTGAAGGTAGAACCATAGACTTCACTACCCCCTGGCGGCGCTTGTCAATGCTGGAAGCGATAAAACAATATACAGGGCTGGATTTTAATGAGATCGGAACCG
>CAZNPR010000161.1:0-2008 GCA_964574965.1 uncultured Syntrophomonas sp.
TCAAATAAAACCTTACCCTCAGTCGGCAGATCCATGCCGCCCATTATATTCAGCAAAGTACTTTTACCCGAGCCGCTTGGCCCTAATATAACCACTAATTCCCCCGCATAGATATCAAGGGAACTCTTTTTCAGCGCTTCTACAGTAACTTCACCCATCGCATAGGTTTTGCTGACATCGATCAACTGCATAATCACATTTGCATTCATATGCTTCTCCTTGATCCCATATATTTTAAAGACTAAGTTCTGTTTCGGCGTCCCTTGCACATAACACCCATCCTGGATCATCATGATTTTATTTTAGCATACAAATCAGTTTTATAATGAATCCATCTTGTGTAAATTGAAACGGCAGTAATTGAGCCTTTTCCTTGTTTATGTTAAACTATAGTTCAGTCATCATTGTATTATGTTTGGTTAGGAGGTTATTTTCGTTGAAAAGAATTGGTCTTTATCTGCTGACAAATATATTAGTACTGACCACGATTGTAATAGCCACATCAATATTAGGAGTCAACCGTTATCTTGATGCCCAGGGGATCGATTATTTCAGTCTGCTGGTTTTTGCTGCGATCGTCGGGTTTTCAGGCTCGATCATATCTTTGCTTATGTCAAAAACCATGGCGAAAACCATGATGGGGGTTAAAGTGATCAATCCCAAAGGCAGCTTGAGTGGGAATGAACAGCAGCTGCTTAATATGGTTTACCGTTATGCCCAGCAGGTTGGTATTGAAAAAATGCCCGAGGTAGGCATCTATCCTTCGGATGAAGTAAATGCCTTTGCCACTGGTCCGGGCAGGAATAATTCCCTGGTAGCAGTATCCTCGGGACTGCTCTCCCGTATGGATCAGCAGGCAGTGGAAGGAGTTCTGGCCCATGAAATAGCGCATGTAGCCAATGGTGACATGGTGACGATGACCTTGCTGCAAGGAGTCATAAATACATTCGTAGTCTTTTTATCCAGAATCGTGGCTTATATACTTTCCATGTTCGTTCGTGAAGAAATGGCAGGCATCGTTCATTTTATAGCCGTGATCGTATTTCAGATACTCTTCTCCATTCTCGGCAGCATAGCTGTAATGGCGTTCTCCCGCCGCCGCGAGTTTGCCGCTGACCAGGGGGGCGCACAAATAGCCGGACGGCAAAAGATGATCCACGCTTTGGAATCACTGAAATCAACTGTTTCTTTAGTGGATAACAGGCAAGAAGCCCTGGCAACTTTTAAAATCAGCGGGGAAAAGAAAATGGGCCTGGCGCAGTTGATGGCCAGCCATCCCTCTTTAGATGACAGGATCAACCGTTTAAAAGCCGGTTATTAAAATATTAAGGGGATAATATACGCTAAATGATTCTCCAGCCTTTTTCCTGGGCATATAATTTAAGCTCGTCTTCAGGATTGACCGCGACTGGTTCACCCGTGATCTGCATCACTGCTATATCCGCATAACTGTCCCCATAAGAACGACTAAGCAGCCAGCTGATTTTTTCTCCGGCAAATATCTGCTGCAGCAAAAGCAGCTTCGTCTGCCCATCGATCGCTGCCAGTGGGCGCTTTAAATCAACTTTTCCGCCTTTATAATGAATATCTGCTGCAATTACTGTGTCAAATCCCAACCTGTCTGCCACCACATTCAGCATCTGGGCATAGGCACCGGATAAGAGTACACAGTGAAACCCCTGATGCTGAGCCCGTCTCAATTCTTCGATCACACGGGGATTAAAGTAACAAGTCATGCCTGGGTAGGCTTTCACAAAAAATTGATCCATTTCTTCCCGGGTCATATTTTTGAATATGGTATGGAATCGGCCCAAAATCCTTACTTTCATCTTCTCGCGCTTAATGAAGCTCAGTTTATAGAAAATCAGAACCGGCGCGCATATGATCCAGGTCTTTATGAATGCAAACTTGGACTTACCCTGCTTCAGCCATTCGCGGCCCAGTAAAGGTAAAGTGTCATTCATAAGCAGCGTTCCATCAAAATCAAAAATTGCTAACTTCATTGCTT
>CAZNPR010000162.1:0-1948 GCA_964574965.1 uncultured Syntrophomonas sp.
TGAGCTTTCTATAACAGCAATTTTTGAGTTTCCCTATTCATTGATTTTTACGTTCGTACGTATCTCACCTTTCGTGGCGCAAATTTGTTTGATTCCCATTCTGATCTATTTAAATTCATTTCTTTCCCTACTTATTCCTTGATCTGTTCCAGCATTGTTCTTCTGGGATAAAAGCCATATTTTTCATAAAAGCCAAAAGCCTGCTCATTACCTGCGGCAACATTGGCAACTATTTTTTCGCCACCCATTTCATCCATCCATTGCAAGCCTTTTTGCATGAGTTGTTCACCTATGCCAAAACCCCTGTAACTTTGTAAAACAAAAATCGAGTCGATCTCACCGGTATTATCATTATCCACACTGCTTATGCAATAACCTGCACAAATTTGAACTTCATCATCAAAAGCTATTACAACCTGCATATGTTTTTTTTGAGCCTGTTTGGTCAAGTCAGCTTTTCGGGTATCAAAGCTGAACGTATTGTAGAATTCCTTAAAATGCAATGACTTCTTTTTATGATGTTCATTCAAAGCTTCCCAAAGTTCCTTGATATCATCAAGCAGTTTTACATCACCCGGAATATAGCGAATATTATCCTTCAATATCTATATCCCCTTCACCTTATGTCAATTATCCCCAGTTAATAAGTCTTGCAGAGCAAGGTTAGGTTCAGGACTCAATATTTAATATTTCTTTACACAGAAAATAAAATCCTGCTGTATAACCATAAGGGCACGATCTGATTTGATAATCAACCTGCCGCATTATACAATTAAATCCAGGCAGCAATCAATTGGAGGAATGGAAATGGACACCTTGCTGGACAGATTCTTGAGATATGTTAAAATCGATACCCAGTCTGCAGAGGATTCGGCTGCACATCCCAGTACGCCCGGGCAAATGGAGTTGGCCCGCTTGCTTAAAAAAGAGCTGCAGGAATTGGGCTTATCAAATGTCAGGCTTAGTGACAAGGGATATGTAATGGCAGAACTTCCGGCCAATACTGATAAAAATCTTCCCGTGGTGGGTTTTATTGCTCACCTGGACACCAGTCCTGATGTGTCCGGCCAAGATGTATTCCCTTTGCTCTTCCATGATTATGAGGGCAGTGACCTGATCCTTGATGAAGCGGAAAACCTGGTTATCAAAGCCCAGGACTGTCCCGAACTAAAAGATCATATCGGCCAGACCATCATTACCAGTGATGGCACCACCTTGCTGGGTGCTGATGATAAAGCGGGGATCGCGGTAATCATGACGGCTCTTGCCCATTTACAGAGCAGCCCGGCTATCAAGCATGGCAGAATCGCCATCGCCTTTACCCCGGATGAGGAAATCGGCCAGGGAGCAGATCATTTTGATGTGGAGGGTTTTGGCGCTGATTTTGCTTATACCGTTGACGGAGGGCCATTGGGAGAGCTTGAATATGAGACTTTTAATGCAGCCATTGCCCATATAAATATCAAAGGGGTAAATGTCCACCCCGGCACTGCCTATATGCGCATGCAGAATGCTTTGCTCATAGCCATGGAACTGAACGGGATGCTGCCGGTCAATGAACGTCCGGAGTTCACCCGTTATCGTGAAGGCTTTTACCACCTGAATAAACTCGACGGTTCGGTGGAAGCAGCGAAAATGACCTATATCATAAGAGAGCATGACCGGGAGAAGTTTGAACAGAAGAAGGCTTATTTGAAGTCCTGTGTGGATTTTTTGATTGATAAATATGGCGGAGCCGGTATCCAGCTTCATATGCAGGATCAGTATTACAACATGCGGGAGAAGATCGAGCCGTTTTATCATATCGTTACATTAGCTGAACAGGCCATGCGGGATAATGGCATCGAGCCTATGATCAGCCCGGTACGGGGCGGCACTGATGGTGCGCGTCTCTCCTTTATGGGCCTTCCCTGCCCCAATATTTTTACCGGCGGCCATAATTTTCACA
>CAZNPR010000163.1:0-1919 GCA_964574965.1 uncultured Syntrophomonas sp.
AGGATCCTGCCTGATCAGGAGGAAAAAGATTGACACTTGACCGAAGACCACAATGGGGCTTTCTTGAGCTTATATTGGTATATCTGGGTATTATGCTGTCGGGTCTGGTTTATGCCCTGTGGATGGAAGACATCAAAGGATTCCTGGGCTCCTTTGGTATCCCGGATAATACCTTTACCTTGTTTATCAGTGCCTTTTTGATCCAGTTTGTTTTTACCGTAGTCCTGGTATACTTCTTTACGGTGGTGACCAACAAGGCTACAGCCAGCGAGATCGGCTTTAAAGTGGCCTCGGCTGATGAATTTCTGCGTTACGGAGTGGGAGGCGGCATTCTGCTGATCACCATCGTGTTTGTGCTCAGCATCCCCATCGCTTATCTCAACCCCCAACTGGAACCCCAGATGTACGAAGAGATCCTCCGCTCCCTGACTGACAGGAACGCCATCATCTGGCTGGTGGTGATCGGTGTGGTTTTAGCCCCGCTGTCGGAGGAAATGTTTTACCGGGGCATGATATATCCTGTATTTCGCAGGTATTTAAGCCCCCCATGGGCAATGGCAGTTGCCGGCATCATCTTCGGCCTGGCGCACTTTGATTTGTGGCGATCCATTCCTCTGGCGATAGGCGGTATGGGTCTATGCTATATCTATGAAAAAACCGGCAGTATCCTGGTGACAACGGTGGCCCACGGCGTATGGAACCTGATCATGACCCTGATGGTCATTTACAGCGTCAGCTTCCTCACGTAAAAACTATTTGACAAAATGATCATCAGCTATAAATAATTATAGGAACGAAGTTTTTAAAAGAGGTGTAATCTAAAAATGCCGACCTACGATTACAGATGCGAAAATTGCGGAACCTTTGAAAAGATCCAGAAGATCACGGCAGAGCCTTTGACCGAATGTCCTAAATGCGGCGGTCCGGTCCACCGTTTGATCAGCAAGAATGTGGGGATCGTATTAAAAGGTTCAGGGTTTTATAAAACCGATTCAGGAAATTCCTTGAAAGACAAAGCCCGTAAAGTAAACCACGAAAGGCAAAAGGATAACCAGGCCCTTTTAGATGGCGATGTATCCGGTTATGTTTCACAGGCAGAAGCCACTGATAAAAAAATCGCCGATAATATTTAACCAGCAAATTTGATTATCCAGCAGGCAGCGGTATTTCGCCGCTGCTTTTGTATATCGCTCTCTATTTTTCCCTGACCCGTTTAAAACATTTCTGCATATCTCCTGGCCCGGGCGGAAGGTCAGGCAGGAATTTGCCGCTTTTGACCGTATTAATTAATAAAGGGATTTATGGAGGCAATGATTTGATAAAAGCCATCACTTTTGATTTCTGGAATACCTTGTACATAACGCCGCGGGATAAGGTGCTGCAAAATATCCGCATCAACGGATTGCTGCAGGTATTTGATCAGGCCGGCCATGGGTTCAGCTATGAAGAGATATATACTGTTTTTGTGGAGATCTTTAAATATGTGCAAAGGCTGCAGCGGTCTTACGGGCAGGAGTTTCCGCCGGAGAAACAGCTGGAAATGATCCTGCAAAGATTGAATGTACCATACAGCGCAGAGGTTTGGGAACAAGCCTGGTACTATTACTGCGAAACGTTACTGGAGTATCCGCCCCGGCTCAATGACAATGTGCGGGAAACCCTGCCCTTACTTACTGAACGCTATAAATTGGCGGTCATCTGTAATACCGGCATCAGCCCCGGTGCCGTCTTGCGCAAACTGATGGAAAGGGATGGCATAACCGGCTGCTTTGAACACCTGACCTTTTCCAATGAAGTAGGATGCTCCAAGCCCAACCGCCGCATCTTCGACTATACCCTGGAAAAGCTCGGTGTCTCCGGTCATGAGGCGGCCCATATCGGGGATGATAAGCTTACTGATATCGTAGGAGCCAAAATAG
>CAZNPR010000164.1:0-1916 GCA_964574965.1 uncultured Syntrophomonas sp.
CTGCGGCTGATCGCCATGAAACTCTTTGGACTCCGGGCCACTGATTACATGCGGGCTGCCAGTGAAAATGACAAGCGATATCTGCTTTATAATCCGATCATGAAAATGAAAGTAGCTATCCAGGGAGAAATCGTCCATGAACTGCTGTGGGATATCATCGCTGCCAAAGGCTTTGAAAAGGATATGTATTTCGAGCAGGCGGTGGTCGAGCTCAGAGGATATCCGAAACTGGAAGGGACCCGGCATGTAAATATGGCCCTGATCGCCAAACTGATCCCCAGTTATATGTTTATGCCGGGCGAATTCGAAGAAGTAGGCCGGATCAAGGACAACCGCAATGATGACTTTATGTTTAAGCAGGGCAAAACCAGTGGTTATGCCAAGACCAAATTCCATGACTTCAATATTGCCTATAAGACTTTGGCTCATCTGCCCAACGTTAAAGTGTTTATGGAACAGATCGACGCTTACAAGGAATACCTGATGGTTTCAGGAGCCGGGCTGGCGGAACAGATGAAGGATTTTGACTACCTGCTGGCAGTCGGGGAATTATTCACCATGGTCGCCTATGGTCAGCTGATCATTGAAAGCGCCAAAATGGAAGGCGTTCCCGATGAAATCATGAACCAGATGTTCGATGTTTTCGTCAGAGACTTTACTGCTTTTGCCATCGATCTGTACGGCAAACCGATCAATTCTGATGCACAGATCGAAAAGATTCAGAAAATGGTCAAGCGGCCGGTTCCCAATCCGGAAGAATTCGAAAAAGTACTCCAGGAAGAAGTCTACAGTCTGGTGGACGTTTATAGCATGAATCCCTAATTGGTGACCGTATCATTCTAGTTGATATGATTGGCAGACCTCCGGGCAGCGTTCATAAATAGCCCGGAGGTCTTTTTATATTCATTTCAGGTGACGCCTGAACAAAAGAATATTTTATATGGTATTAAATATGGACATATTACTCTAAAATGAATATAAGCAGTAAATATATAGTTAGAAGGAGGAATTTCATATGGAGAAAATTGAGGTGTTATTCAGCAGAATAGTCGATTGGGCCAAAATCCCCGATTATGATACAAAGAACGCTGCCGGTTGTGATATAAGTGTAGCTCTGCAGGATGAAATCGTGCTATATCCCCATGAAGTCAAGTCCCTGTCCACCGGATTTGCCTTAAAGATCCCGGCCGGATACGAAGCACAGATCCGCAGCCGTGCGGGAATGGCCCGCAAAGGGATCGTGGTAGCCAATGCTCCGGGCACAGTAGATGCAGAACATGTTGGGGAATTAAGTGTACTATTACTAAACGTTACGGACAAACCGGTCAAGATCTTGCCGGGGCAAAAGGTAGCCCAAATGGTCTTCAGCCCCATCGTTAAAGCCCAGTTCAAAGAAGAATAGCAGAATCGCTCGATCTCCTGTAAGCATGATCCGTTTATCTATGCTTAGTTACCATATTGCCGGGGCATTTCATGCATAAAAAACGGCAGCCTTTTACTATCAATCATTCAAGGAGGAAACAAACCGATGAGTAAATTCAAATTAGAGCCACAGGATACTATATTGATGATCATTGACGTACAGGACAAATTGATGGCGGCCATGAAGGATAAGGAACGGGTATATAAAAACATCAATTTGCTGCTGGAAACCGCCAGGCAGTTTGCAATACCAGTGATCGTTACCGAGCAGTATCCCAAAGGATTGGGACCCACCGTCAGCGTGATCGCGGAGCATCTGCCGGAACACAAATACCTGGATAAGACCTCTTTCACAGCTTGTACCGACGGGCTTTGGGATATATTGAAGGAATTAAACCGCAAAACGGTCCTGATAACCGGAAGCGAAACTCACGTATGCGTGTTCCAAACCACCCGGGATCTGCAGGAAGCGGGTTATCAGGTACATTTGATCA
>CAZNPR010000165.1:0-1912 GCA_964574965.1 uncultured Syntrophomonas sp.
ACACTGCGCGGGCCCAGGGGGGGCATAATCATGTGCAAAGAAGAGTGGGCACAGAAAATTGATAAAGCTGTTTTTCCCGGCATCCAGGGAGGACCCTTGATGCATGTGATCGCTGCCAAGGCAGTTTGTTTCAAAGAAGCCTTAACGAATGAATTTAAAGTTTATCAAAAAGCGATATATGATAACGCACAGGCTCTGGCAGCGTCGTTATCTGATTCAGGGCTAAGACTGGTATCCGGCGGGACAGATAACCATCTTATGCTGGTCGATGTGAGACCTTGCGGATTAAATGGCAAGCAGGCCGAAGCGGTTTTAGAATCAATCAATATAACGGTAAATAAAAACGGGATTCCTTTCGATCCTGAAAAACCAACTGTGACCAGCGGCATAAGAATCGGTACTCCGGCCGTAACATCACGGGGATTAAATACAGCTGATATGCAACTGGTCGCTCAAGCCATCGTTGGTGCTGTCAAAAACCCGGAAGATGGCAAAGCCCTGGAGGATGCCCGGCAAATTGTAGCGGAATTATGTAATAAATATCCATTATATAAATAAAATTAGAAAGAGGAAAGCATGGAAAATATCACAAGGCCCAGTTGGGAAGATTATTTCCTGCAGGCAGCAGATCTGGTTGCCAGCCGTTCTACTTGTCTGCGCCGCCAGGTTGGTGCAGTATTGGTTCGGGATGAACGGATTATTGCTACCGGATATAATGGAGCGCCGCGCAGCATTGCCCATTGTCTGGAAATCGGCTGTCTGAGGGAAAAGATGGGTATCCCATCCGGGGAACGTTATGAACTTTGCCGGGGGGTCCATGCTGAACAAAACGCACTTATTAACGCGGCTTATTATGGGGTATCAACCAAAAGTGCAGTTCTCTACTGTACGAATCAGCCCTGTTTGATTTGCGCAAGGATGATTATCAATGCCGGTATTATAAAGGTCGTACACCGGGGGAATTTTATCGATGATTTAGCCTTGGAGTTTATGCAGGAAGCAGGCATAGAAATGGTAATAAAAAAGAAAGAATAATTGTGATATAGGATTGGGAAAGGAAGGTTGTTAATATGGATACAAAAACATTGCATTTGCCAAAACTGAATGGACTTAATCCCAATTTGGAATCCACAGCTTTAAAACTTATGGAAGAAGCAGGAGAGCTGGCGCAGGCAATTGGTAAATATCGTGGCCTCAGCGGAGAACAGATCAAACTGGATGAGGAGACGGTGATCCAGGAAATCGCTAAAGAACTTCTGGATGTTGCCCAGACTGCTATAACCATGATGTTTGTAATGGAACAAGACTACGGTATCGATATTGATTCAGTATTGAAAAAGCATTGGGAGAAGCTAGAGAAGAGAGGTTATTTAACGCAAAGTATTTAAAGGCAAAGAGCCTTTTTTAGGCACATGATGGAAATAATCAATAATTATGCTGAAAATTATGAAATTTCCCAACTATTTTTTCATTTTACATAAGGGTATTTTTGCTGGATTAAAAAAGGATTTTAGATTTTCATGACGAATACAAACCTAGGTATCGAAAGATTTATTAAAAAGTGGTGGATCAATGCCTCAGCAAAACAAACACTGGGCTCGAGCTTTAAGTGATGCTCTGAATTTGACGACGACCATTGTAGCGGCAGTAGCTGTGGGGTATTTTGCCGGGCAATGGTTAGATGGGAAATTTGACACCGAACCATGGCTGACGGTGTTAGGTTTTTTGTTAGGTTTGGCAACTGCTTTTAAAACAATTTTTGAACGAATGAACAGCGATAATAAAAAGAAATAGGAGGAAATGCCAAAAGAACGATTTTATTTTTGAAATCATCCAGAGTAATTACTTTGGTTGAATGTTTTTGGGCAGTCTTTGGGGAGGGGCTGGACGGAAACTATAGTTAAAATCCAAT
>CAZNPR010000166.1:0-1879 GCA_964574965.1 uncultured Syntrophomonas sp.
CCTTTATAAAAGTCCTGCAGGGGGATACGGAATTCCTGGATCCCTGCTGCATAAGGTGCGATCTCATATTGATTGAAGTAAATGATCAGACTGTCATTTTGCAGATAGAAGTTCTGTTGGTCAGATATTCCCTGGAACCCCATATCGGCTGTGAAAAAATCATCCGGGCGCCGATTGATTTCCGCACTGATGGCCGCATCGATCAATGGCTTGTATGCATAGCCGGGCACGAAAAGATCCTTTAATTGCAGGACCTTACCGGTAGCAATATCATAATTGTATGCCCGCCGGTCTGTCATCCCATGAGCCCCGCCGCTATAAAAATAATAATCCACGTACAGGCTGAGGATCTTGCCGTTTTCGAAATAGGGTCCGGTGCGGGTATAAAGCTGAAACTGATGATACGGAAAGCCCATCTCCTCAGCATTCTGCTTGTATTCCACCGCCTGCGAAGTCAGGTCGGCCTGGTAATCTGCCACCACTTGCTGAAATTGTTGATTGATCTGCTGCTGGGCCGCTTCATTCTTCATCCCGCTGACGACCGGAATGTTGGCATCGGTTTCCAGATAATCGGTGCTGGTCTGGATTTCCTCCACATCTACCTGCAGCGAAAAATCCGCCGATTCCCCCACGGGTAAATTCATCTTGATCAATTCATGACAGCGATTGGCAATGCTGGCTAATTCGGCTCTGGTCAAATAATCATGGGGGCGAAACATGTCTTTGTCCCCGGTCATGATCCCAGTATTGTTAACAAAGACGATGGCATTGACATCTTCCTGGGGGAGTCCCTCCATATCTGTGAAATGGGGCATCAGCATGATCATCGGCACACTGATTTCTTTGGCCTCAAAAGCCCTGGCAATGGAGCGGGCCATTTCTATACGGGTCACACACTCATCAGGATGCAGTTCTCTCCCGGCAGCAAAAACCTCGTTGATGGCGCAGAGCATGACTGCATCAGCATACCAGGCGTCATTTTCTACATCCCAGAAATAGTCCCCGGCCACGGGCGCTTTGATAAAGCGAAGCTGACCATAATCCAACGCAAAGGTTTTCGCCAGCCATACTCCCAACTGGGCACGGGTGACCTGAGTATTCGGGGAAAAGAGCTTCCGTCCCTGGTCATCGACTCCGGTCCCCACCAACAGTCCTTC
Organism: uncultured Syntrophomonas sp.; assembly: GCA_964574965.1. Lineage (GTDB taxonomy): Bacteria > Bacillota > Syntrophomonadia > Syntrophomonadales > Syntrophomonadaceae > UBA1368. Next base: position 1,158 of record CAZNPR010000166.1, read on the forward strand.
ATTGACGGCATTTTGTATTTCGGTTTCTGCCCAGTGTCCGCGCGTATCAGCAAAATCGCCCACAGTTTGGGCTGATGCTGCCCCGGTACCAAGTAATAATAAGGCCATTATCAATAAGAAAGCTATATTCCTTTTCATCTCACTGCCTCCTGCAATTTTTCTTACTCATGATACGGCAGCGCCCAAGCAATCTTTCACTTGCCCGGGTTGTAAAAAATAGATTTTCCTTAAAAAGCCTTAAACCTTCCATTGATACGAAATCGTTAGCGGAACAGGTGAACTGTCTTTTCTTGCTTGTATATACCTGTGTCAAATAGTATATTTTATTTAATATAGATAAGAATGGAGGTAAATAATATGGAACATACATTACCCGCCCTTCCTTACAGTAATAACGCTTTAGAACCAATCATCTCCAAAGAGACCCTTGAGTATCATTATGGCAAACACCATCAGACTTATGTGACCAACCTGAATAAGCTGATCGTGGGTACTGAATTTGAAAATCTCCCATTAGAAGAGATCATTAAACAATCCAGCGGCGGTATTTTTAATAATGCTGCCCAGGTCTTCAATCATACTTTTTACTGGAACTGTCTGGCCCCCAAAGCTGGCGGCGAACCAGGCGGCAAACTGGCAGATGCCATCAATGAAGCCTTTGGCTCCTTTGCCGCTTTCAAGGAAAAATTTTCTGCAATGGCTGTTGGCACCTTCGGTTCCGG
>CAZNPR010000167.1:0-1838 GCA_964574965.1 uncultured Syntrophomonas sp.
AACACAGTCGACACAGAGGTCCTGATCATTGGAGCTGGACTGGCGGGTACAGTCGCAGCGTTATCGGCAGCTGAAGCCGGCGCCAAGGTCATCATTATCGACAAAAACGAAACCACTGCTTCTCGCGGCGGACACATCACTGCATTTGGTACTAAATTGCAGAAGGAACTTAACGTCACTGTGGATTATCGACAGGTGATCAGACGATGGGTCTATTGGGCCCAAGGAAGAGTCAAAGAAGATTTGCTCTGGCTGTTTGCAGAAAAAAGCGGTGCCTGTTTTGACTGGGTGCGTGATCTTGCGGAACCCAAGGGTCTGAAAGTGGCACTGTGGGATGGATATTTCAAAGGGCCTGATTACACTGAATATCCTGTAACCCATTTCTATTACAAGGAAGGCAGTAACTTCATATATGAGAACGGAGCGGTGGCAGGAGCAGGAAATGCTGTGCTGCTGGAAGCTTTGGAAGCAATTATCAAAGAAAAAGGAATCAAGATCGACTTCAAAACGCCGGCTGTTCAGCTGGTCAGAGACGGAGAAGGCCCGGTGACCGGAGTAATTGCCGGAGCGAAAGGGAATTATACGCAATACAATGCCAGTAAAGGCGTAATTATTTGTACCGGAGACTATGCTTCCGACAAGGAAATGGTCGAAAGATACGACCCCTTCGCACTCAATGCGGATTCACAAATTTACTTCCCCAACAAATGCAATACCGGAGATGTCCATAAACAGGCTATGTGGATCGGTGCGGGCATGCAAAAAGTGGAACCCCATGCAGCCGTTATCCATCTGGAATCCGGTGCGCAAAGCTATGGCTTCCTGCATGTAAACGGCCTTGGCCAGCGATATATGAATGAAGATGTAAATACCCAGTCCAAGAGCTGCGTCAAGGAATATCAGCCGGAAGGGCTCTCCTTTACCATCTATGATGCAGACGGTCTGTCCCAGGTAGAACAGCAGATCAACAACGGACAGGGCGGAGGCTTGTTCTTCGGCCAGACTTTCATGCGTATGGGGACCAAGTTCGATATGGCGGCTGAAAAGCAGGTACAAGATCTGCAGGTTGGTAACGGAAAGATCCTCAAAGCCGATACCCTTGAAGACCTGGCCAAACAAATGGGAGTACCAGTTGAAAACTTCCTGGCCACTGTTAAACGCTACAATGAATTGGTGGCCCAGAAGAATGATGAAGATTTCGGAAAACGCCCTGAGCTGTTGACACCGATCGGAAAACCGCCTTACTATGCCGGAAAACTGATCAGTACTGTTCTTACCATGGTTGGCGGACTCAAAACCAACACCAATCTGAATGTACTGGATGAAAACGACAAACCGATCGAAAAACTATTTGTTGCGGGTGCGGCTGCCGGCGATTTCTTCGCCAACGATTATCCCACCATATGCCCGGGCATCGGACATGGACGCTGCATAACCTTTGGCCGTTTGGCTGGTTTGATCGCAGCAGGCAAAACAGTAGATGATGTACCTTCCATAGAAATATAATATCTCCCCTCCTCTTATATAGATAAAACAGGGAGTGCGCAGGTGCTCCCTGTTTTACTTCTCAACCTGATCTGTCAATGCTGTTTTGGAAAAAGTATAGGCAAACAAAACTTTTTCCCTTGCCCTCACAATTCATAAAAAAATTATTTAATAATTTATAATAAAAGCTTCTTTATCTGCAAAATGTATACAACTGGAAATAGTGATGACCCGTGGGATAATTAATGCTATGATATTAAAACAGGCGAGAAAAAGTTCTTGGTGGGGGGAAAGCAAGAAATGAAAGCGATGATAATGGCAGCCGGAGTGGGTTCCCGGCTCATGCCGCTGAC
>CAZNPR010000168.1:0-1815 GCA_964574965.1 uncultured Syntrophomonas sp.
GTCTGTGCCGCCCTGATCTGGTCCTGCCTGGTATCGACGAAGGAATAGGCCTGCCCCAGCAGCCGATCCGTTACAGCCACGGTTTTTTCCCGGCCCAGCTTGATATTTTCCGCCACCGTCATGTCCGGGATCAGGGCAAACTCCTGATGGACCATGCCGATCCCGTGATGGATGGCTTCAGCACAGCTATGCAGGTCGATCCTGCGGCCGGCAAAATAGATCTCACCCTGGTAACCGCCGGTCTCTTCTATGACCGGGTTCCCAAACAGAATATTCATCAGGGTGGTCTTGCCGGAGCCGTTGGCCCCCACGATGCCGTGGATCTCCCCGGCCTCTACAGTCAGGTCGATATTTTTCAGGGCCGGGTTGCCATGATAGCTTTTACTTAATTTTTTGATCTGCAAAAGATTTTCCATTGAATGCTCCATTACTGGTCAAGTGCCATTGGTATAACACATTTTATCCTATATCCGGTGCGGATAGAAACGTAAATAAAACAATTCAGGCTGCCTTGGTCAAAACAGCCTGAATTTTTAAGCTTTGCCTTTTTTAATACAGGATGGTATCCATGATCATGACGAAATAATTGTCAAACTCAGGACCGTCAGCTTTGGCTTTGAATTTGGTGAAGCTGACTTCGGTGCCAAAGGTATCCTTGGCGAATTGATTCAGGTTATCCACGTTCTTATAATCAAAGGTAGGATCTTCGATCATCTTCTTGGCCAGTTCCACTGCATATTCCGGCATAAATACCGTTGCCGGCATGGGCCACCCGCCCAGTCTGCCAGTCATGCTAGCCGCTGCTGCTTTTTCACTGATCATGCCATTGACTTTATCGAAATCCCAGGCATCTTCTTCTGAGATTTCCAGTCCCAACACGGTTGGGTAAGCCTGCAGCGGAGTGGGGCAGCACTGTTCCATCACCATGAATTTCAGTTTGAAGGCTTCGTCGATGATCACATCATACATGGGACAATTGGAGCCGAATATATTGGTGTCAGGCCCGTATTTGGCGATCTGACGGGGAATATCTTCCCTTAAAAATTGCAGCATGGGGGCGGTGCCGTTGCCGGTCTGGGGATCGGGTGTGACAACTTCCACCCACTGCATGCCAAGTTCTTCAGCAGTTTTCTGCATTGCGTCCTTGCGCTGGGATATCACTTCTTTAGCCAGATGGGTCGGGAATGAATAATGAATAATGGTTTTCGCACCTTGTTCATGGGCTTTGGTGGCGATGGTCTGGCCTCTTCTGACCCAGTCCGTATCCAGGTTGACATCCACATACTTGGACATCAGGGCGGGATCGTCCCAAATGGGGGCAGTAATGGTAATGATCTCGGGTCTGGTCTCTTCGATCTTCTGCAAAGCCGGCAGCAAACCTGCCTGTCCTGATACCACGATGATGGCTTTCATCTCTGGATCATCAGCCAGGGAATTGATCTGGCTCAGTCCGGTTTCGATCTCGGTTTCAAAGTTTTCCGGCAGGGTGATATGTTTGACGATGCCCGGGTACTTTTTGGCCATATTATCCGCAGCTCTGAACTCATCCTCGCTGGTGGATAACGTCGGTGTAATGATCCCGATCTTATAGGCTTCCTTTTCAGATTTGCCCTTCTCAGCAGCCGGTTGGTTGCTTGAGCAGCCGATCAGCATGCTCACCATGAGTACGACCATCAGTAATAACGCAACTGATTTTTTCAAGACTTCTCCTCCTCCTCAATACGGTGTTTATTAAAAATTATATTCAATTATATAATTAATATTATTCATCTGTCTAATAAGGTTTAGTTATACAATAAACGTTTTTGGCATAGT
>CAZNPR010000169.1:0-1718 GCA_964574965.1 uncultured Syntrophomonas sp.
ACGTGGTAGCCAAGAACGTAGCAGGGGAGATGGTGCTGCTGATCCCTTCCTCCGGTAAATATTTCGGCTTGAACGCAGTGGGCACCAGCTTTTGGGAAAAGATGAACGGCATTTTGACCATCGATGAGATCGCTGCAGTGATCGCTGAGCAATATCAGGCAGAAGTGAGCATGGTCAAGGCTGATTTGCAGGAACTGGCTGAACAGCTGTCGACTAACCAGCTGATCGAGCTTACGTAGCCGGGTTCGTTTTTTATGCGCTATAAAGGATATGATCTGCCGGGGGATTTGGGGCTGATCCTTCGGGTATTCCGGCTGGTGCAGTACTATCGCCGCGTGATCCATCGCCAGCCCTTGCCGGAAATCATCGACCGGATCAAACAAGCCAGCAGCGGTTTGACCATACATACCCCGACGCTCCAGGAATATGAAATGCTGGACAAAGTCAGCCGGGCCGCCGATTTTTTACTGCTGCGGGTCATACGCACAGAAAAGCCCTGCCTGCCCCGCAGTCTCACACTGCTGCACTGGTGCAGCCAAAACGGCATCAAAGCCCGCATCATGGTGGGTGTGAAGAAGTCACAACAGCTGCTGGAGGGGCATAGTTGGATCTTGATCGAGGACCAGCCCTACCGGGAAGATCTGCAGCATTTAGCCGAATATACCATCATGCTTGAAGGGAGCAGCCAATGAAGCAATATACCCAGAATTTCAATGTAAATGGCATCATCATGGCAGTCCATTCCAATCAAGAGCTTTGGCTGCAGGAACTCTTAAGATCCATCAGCGCGCCTCTGGCTGAAGCGGAAAGCCAGGCGGAACTTATCATCGAGCTGCTGGAAATGGAAGACCACGAGATCGAGGAGTTTTGTCCGCTCCCCGGGGATGAATATAGATATGAGGCAATCAAGCTGATGCTGGACCAACCAGTCGACATGTCCAGTTATCAGCGGGAGGATCAGACCTGGCAGGAGATCGGAGGCTATGCTCGCATCCTGGCTGATTATAAACAAGGGCGGGGCGCCATTTACCGCCGGCGGGAGCGCCAGGTGAGCAATCCTTTTTTCGCCGACAGTTTTTTTGCCGTCAACCTGATGCAAAAGGTCATGACCTGCCGGCAGTTTTACACCATACACGCCTCCTGTGCCGAGGTCAATGGCCAGGGGGTCATCATCACCGGACCCGGCGGCAGAGGCAAGTCCACTTCCGGCTATGCGCTAGCCCGTAAAGGACACCCTTTTTTAAATGATGAGAAGATATTGCTCAAATTACATGGTGATTCCTATCGGGCCTGCTCCCTGACCGATATTTTTAAGATCAGGCAGAACGCCATCGACCGCTTTTTCCCCGAGCTGGCTGCGGCGCAGCCCATTTACCGGCCGGATGAAGACGAATATTGCTTCAAAACCAGCCGCATGCCCGGCATGCAGATGGCCGTGGAATGTAATGCCGATATCCTGCTCATCCTGAAGCAGGTGGACCAGCCCGGCTCGCAGGCCCGCCTGATCAATCCAGCCCGGGCGGTAGGCGAGCTATTTCCGGTCACGTTAAATCCCCGCAGCGTAAAAAGTAATGCTGAAAAATTCGATTTCCTGACCGATTTCCTGCAGCAGGCCACCTGTTACCAGATCGATTTCGGTTACGATATGGATAAGTTTGCCCAACTGGTAGGAGAATTGGTTAGTAGTTAGCAGCTAGGGCAGACAAGGGGACGGTTCT
>CAZNPR010000170.1:0-1632 GCA_964574965.1 uncultured Syntrophomonas sp.
AGATCGGCGTCAATTATGAACAGACCACCTCGCTGTCCTTTACTGCCGCCAGCAATAATTTTGAACTGGCAATTGCGGTCGCCGTGGCGGTATTTGGCATTCATTCCGGGCAGGCTTTTGCTGCGGTAGTAGGGCCGTTGATTGAGGTGCCGGTCATGATCGGACTGGTCAATGTAGCGCTGTATTGGAAGAAGAAGCATTTTATGAAGACAAGTGCAACGGCTTAAAGATTTATGGCTAAAGCTGATCTGACAGTATTATTTTCCATTAAAGAGGGGATTTAATATGGATAAGAAAAAAGTATTGTTTATCTGCACCCAGAACTCCGCCCGCTCCCAAATGGCGGAAGGTCTCCTCCGTTCACTATATGGGGATCGCTATGAAGTATTCAGTGCCGGCACAAATCCTTTCCGGGTCAATCCATTTGCCATTGAAGCCATGAAAAAGGCAGGGATCGACATCAGCAACCACCGCTCCAAAAGTATTGATGAATTCGTGGAAATGGATATCGATTATGCAGTTACCGTCTGTGACAGTGCTAAGGAAAATTGCCCGTATTTTCCCAGTGCCAGGGTATTGCTCCATAACAGCTTTAGCGATCCGGCAGCTGCAGCAGGAAGCGACGCTGAAAAACTGGCGGTATTCGAGCAGGTCCGGGATGAGATCAGGAGCTGGATCGAAGCAGCGGTAACGACAGATCTAATAAACTGAGCATTTAATGCCTTTTAATTGAAAGGGGGAGAAAGGTGAACACTTTTATCGAAACCGTTAAATATTTTCTGCTAATAACTGCGGAGCTGACGGTATTATTTATTGGAATCAGTGCCCTGGTAGCGTTATTGCTTATGTATCTGCCCCAGGAGAAAATCAAAGACTGGATGTCCAGCAAAGGCATTTTCGGTAATTTTATCGGTGCTTTATTTGGAGCCTTGACGCCTTTTTGTGCCTGCTCTACGATACCGATGACACTTGGTTTTCTTGAAATGGGGATCCCTTTTGGGGCGGTAATGTCATTTGTAATCGCATCCCCCTTGCTTAATCCAATCATATTGGCCATGTTGCTGGCATTAATGGGATTAAAAACAGCCGTTACTTATTTTATTGTGGTTTTTGCAGCAGCCATTCTTTTTGGGATCATCCTCGAAAAAACCGGCGGAGAAAAACTGGTCAAAAGAGTGCGGATTAAAGGTGGCAATCTTGAAGTTGATGAAATTCCCAAGGCATTCAAGGATAAATTAAAGAAAGCACTTCTGAAAGCTTGGGGAGATTTCTACGGTATTTTAGGTTACTTACTGATTGGTGTCGGCATCGGAGCGGTCATTTATGGATATCTGCCCCAGGATATGGTGTTGCGTTATGCCGGTCCCGACAACCTGTTTGCCATCCCAATTGCAGCCATAATCGGCATTCCCCTTTATATCAGGGCTGAAACAGCCATACCCATCGGTTTATCATTAATGCAGAAGGGAATGAGTGTGGGGGCGGTAATCGCATTGATAATAGGCGGGGCTGGAATGGCCATTCCTGAAATGAGCATGCTGGCAGGCATCTTTAAAACCAAATTGGTCGCAGCGATCGTGTTTGTTATTTTCCTCACTGCAGTGATCGGCGGATATATCTTTAATCTTATAT
>CAZNPR010000171.1:0-1598 GCA_964574965.1 uncultured Syntrophomonas sp.
ATGAACATTATTTCCACCAGGGCTGAAGGCATGGAGGTATTCCTTAAAACTGAAAAATTGGCTTCTTTGACGCCCCGATCGTTACGTCGTAAATTGCTGATCAACTGCTGCTGTAATCGCTGCGCCAATAACTGTCTTTCATCTCTTTGCATATATAATTCGGGGGTACTCAGAGGTGCATAGAAATAGGTTTCAGTACCTTGTTTATCCGTCAGCGTATTGGAATTATTATGGATAGAAACAAACAACTCGGCATTCAAATCGTTGGCTATCAAAGACCTTTCCTCTAATCCTACAGTAATATCCGTCTTGCGTGTATATTCCACTTGAATTCCTTGTTTGGCCAGAATGGCTCCCGCTTTAAGGGCGATATCAAGATTCACGTCTTTTTCATCCAGTTCTGTTCCCCTGGCTCCCGTATCACCGCCTCCATGTCCGGGGTCTAGTACCACCAGATTTTTTTCCCGAGGTTTCATGGCGCTTTTTTCGATCATAAGCACCGTGAAAGCCTGGTTAGTTCCACTTTCAGCAAAAGCATACTTGCCCAGATTATCCGTATAGAAGGTTACGAGAGTGGATTTTTCACCTTCCGTGGCTTCAAAGTTGACTTTTTTTATTAAATCGCTGTTGTATTTATATTGATCGTCCGCTTTCCCCATTAATATATTATTCAAGGTAATAAGTAACTTTTCGCCATCTTGTTTGGAAGTGTAATCAACTGGCAAGGCAGTGTTTATAATGATTCTTTCTCCGGTATTGGCAAAGGTCTTGCGTTCTACAGACGTAATATAGTTAAAGATAGTTACGGTAGCTTTTTCCCCGTTATCTGATAATTCCGTTTCGTACTCAGCACCGGCGGGGAGTGAAATCTCTATTATTAAGTCATCTCCCTGATTCATCGCTTCTGCTCTTATAGAACTGGAACCAAAGGCTTTTTTCAGTAAGTAAAGCCCTTCGATTTGCTTGTTCTCAAATGTATATTTGATGGTGGTAGATTTTTCGACCGGTTTACTGTCAAGCTCTGAACCTGATTCCATGAAGATATGCAATCCGTCGGCATCGATGGCCGAAGACAACCATACAACATCTTCACCAGGCTTGTCTGGTTTCACAGGTTCAGACACTGGTTCCTTTTCAGGTTCTGAGTCAGGCTCAGGTCCAATTACTGGAACTTCAGCTGGTGGATCATCTCCCTCCCTGATCACATCTACCACCCAGCCGGCTACCCATCCCGTACGCCCAGCTCTGCTGACCTGGAACCATCCGTCCTTTTCTGTCAAAACAGAAAGTGTTTCACCTGTTGCAACGGTATCAAGAGTATCGTAGGTAATCGCCGGTCCACTGCGCAGATTTATTACGCCGCTGGCAACTCTGACGGCGGTTGCTTTTTGATTATTCTCTTCAATCGAAATTTTGATCGTTCGAGTCGCTTGCTCCCATTCAACCTGGCCGCCAAAAGCTTCTCCCACAAACCGAAGGGGGGCAAGGGTCCGATCATTGACGATTTTTGCCGGTACATCCAAAGGCCATAACTTCCCATTAACGGACGGCTGCAGGGAACCAATCGTCAGAATGACCTCAGTGCCTCCTTTGACCGC
>CAZNPR010000172.1:0-1594 GCA_964574965.1 uncultured Syntrophomonas sp.
CTATTAACACGGTCCGGCTGCTGCCGTGCCATTCTATTTTGCAGCCGAAAGCTTCGAATACCTGACGCAGGGGAATATAGGTGCGGCCATCTTTGATAATTGCCCTGGTATCCATTTCCACAGGTTTGCCATTTACATAAATCACGTTTTGATCGATGGAGGTCTTTACCGTGACCCCGTCTTTTTCGGCCACAACCACACGATTCTTCTCATCATAGCTGACTTTTGCTCCGATGGCTTCCAGGGGCTTTCTCATTGGGATCAGGGTCCGGCTGTATTCATCGATAAAGGGGACGCCCATTCCTTCTTCCGACAGAAAGGGCAGTTCGCGGTTATTAAGGACGACTGAAACATATTTCTTCATATCATCAGGTGTTAGATCCCTGGTTCTGGTTTTTATATCATCTATCATGGAAACGATACTGGTTTCATCGCCAGTATCCTCATTCACATCAAAAAGCATGACTCCGCCTGCCTTGCTTAAGGCGATCATGGTTTTCTCCCGCAAGGTGTTGATGCCGTTATAGTGAGAGGCCAGCGGTGTTGTGGCTGCGTGATCAATATAAACATAATCCGGGTCAAGGGCGGCCAGCTGCCGGTATTGCAGCCAGCTGGGCCTGGCGTAAAGGGGCATGCCCAAAACGATCTTTTCCGCAGGGACTCCACGGTTCAGCCAGTAGTCAACCGAGGTATCCGCAAACCAAAGGGGACTGTGAGCCTCGTTATTCATGTCGTAAGCCATGACATTGATAAAACTGAAGCAAGTAAGGCAACGGTCGGTCATAAGTTTTGAAACTTCCGGATCTTCGTTTTTGGCCCAGGCCCCGTTAAGAGCTGCGGTGAGTTCCTTGTCCTCATAGTCAAGGGCAGCCTTCAGCTCCACGACCAGTTTTTCATAATTAGCAATGGAAGCGGCATTGGGATGCTCCCAGTCCAGCTCCACCCCATCCAGATCGTATGCGGTCACAAATTTGCAGATGTTTTCGATCAGCAATTTTCTGGTTTCATCGGAAGCAGCCACTGCTTCAAATACCGGCTGCAAAGGCTTATCCTGATAGGACCAGCCTCCTACGGCAATAAAAACCCTGGCCCCGTCAAGATGCGCTTTGTCCACCAGCTGCTTCAGCTGTCCCGGTTTTTCCAGGTCAACCAGCGTACCGTCTTCCCGCGGGATCAGGAAGGCATAAATCACATGGGTAAGTTTATCAGTCTGCAGTTTATCGACTGGTTCGTCAAACAGACTGCCGGAATAGTAGCCGACAATTTTAAAGGATGGCTGCCTGGTATCTGCCCAAGCAGCACCGATTTGGAAAAACATTATAAAAAGAACGAGTGCGATCAAGCTGATCATGCGTATTTTTTTCATATATAAACTCCTTATCCGCCTGATAAAAAAATATCCAATTGGCTGTTTCTTGCAAGCTTTTTAATGATACGGAGCAGGGGGTAAAAAAGTTACGCTTTTTATCAAAATTATTTGAGCTTCGGATAGACAAGGGGCAGACAGGGGGACGGTTCTTTTGTCTGCGATAAAGGGAGGTTAAGCCATCTTGTCTCCGCGGCACCCGCAGACAAAAGAACCGTCCCCCTGTCT
>CAZNPR010000173.1:0-1570 GCA_964574965.1 uncultured Syntrophomonas sp.
ATTCAAAATAATTCGGCAAAATTGTCGGAGGCTCCTCCTTGGAAAAAAATTAATTCTTTGATTGGCTTTAATTAAGCAATAATGGCAGCGTATTTACTTAAATGCTTTTAAAGGCAGGAGGCCTTTTCTCTTTGAAAGCTTTGAGAGCTTCCTGCATATCTCCGGTAGAAGAACAAACTACCTGAGCGAAGGCTTCGAAAGTAAGTGCTTCCTCTAAAGTATTATTGGCATTATGATAAATTGCTTTTTTGATCAGGCGGGCTGCGGTGGTCGGATTGGCGGCGATACGACGGGCAAGGTCCAGGGAAAATTCCATCAGCTGCTGCGGATCGGTCACATGGTTAACCAGGCCCAGGCGAAGAGCTTCCTGCGCATCAATGGTGTCACCCAGCAGGCACATTTCCAGGGCTTTAGCCGTACCAACCAGGCGAGGCAGGAAATAAGTTCCGCCCATACCAGGGTTAATACCGACTTTAATAAACGACATGGATAGTTTTGTATCTGACCCGGCGATGATCATATCACAGGCCATCGCCAGACAAACGCCTGCCCCGATGGTATGGCCATGGATCACCGCAATGGTTGGGATATCAAGTTTCCGCAAGGATAAAAATCCCTGGTAAAAATGAAAGGCATTTTGTTGGGCTTGTGCCGAAGGAGCATCATACATATCGAAGGTGGATTTTAAGTCTCCGCCTGAACAAAAGGAGCGGCCCCGGCCGTTAATAACCAATACTCTAAGCTCCTTGTCATCTTGAAGAAGGTCGATCACTTTTGCAAATTCCTGCCTCATTTTGTTATCCATAGCGTTCAAGCTTTCCGGCTTGTTGAGAGATAAAACTGCAATTTTATCCTGCTTTTCTAAAATCAGCGTTTCCCACTGCATATTTTTACTCCTTTTATTGAATTATTGATAAGCCAGTCAGCTCAATTTATTTGTATTTTAAAAAGATTTCTTGCTGCGTTAAACTTTCCGATCAATTATGGAAATTATACCATATCAGTTAAAAGGTAAATCATTTTAGATATCTATCACAACTGTCATCCGGATTACAGGCAGGAGGGCTGAAACTTTTTTGGCTGGGTATTCGTTTTCGTTGTATAATAATTTTTAAGCCCATTCATCATTATAAGAATAAATATATTAGGAGGCAGCAATGGATCAAGAAAAAATTCTGGGCAGTTGGAAACTGGTATCTTTTATCTATAAGGCTGAAGACGGTTCCAGCTTCTATCCTTATGGCAAAGAGGCCAACGGGAGTTTGATCTATGACAAGAGTGGCTATATGTCAGCGATCATCACCCGCACGGATCGGCCTAAATTGACCACAGAGGACTTTGGACTCCTCCCCGACGAGGAGAAATTAGCTTTAGCCAAGGGATTTATGACGTATACGGGGAAATACGAGATTCAAAGTGACCGTATATTGCATCATATCGAAATCGGCTATTTACCTAACTGGGTTGGAACCACCTTTGTGCGCTTCCCTTCTTTCGAGGATGGCAATCTGGTTCTGGCCAATCCGCCGGTTACGCTCAGGGGAAAATCCTATACCGGTTATTTGACCTG
>CAZNPR010000174.1:0-1544 GCA_964574965.1 uncultured Syntrophomonas sp.
ATCTTTTCCATCAATTTTAGTCTCTCATCTGAACCGATCAATATAACCGTTTCATATGAACGGCTTTGGGCGATCCAACCCATTAATGTGTTCAATAGCTCTTTTCCATTGCTATTATTTATTAAATCCTGCCTTTCCTGTTCAGTCATCAAAAAAATAAAATCTACGCCTTCGCTTTCCAGCAGATGATTTATTTCCTCTTTATTCAGGATTGGGAAACCGATACAGGCGATGGACTGTCCTTTTCGCAGTTCACCGATTCCTTCCAAACGAGAAATGAATGTGCGCTCCATCCCTAAACGGTCTGCTACCTCCTGTTGTGAAAAGCCTCTGGATCTTAACAATAAAGCTTTTTTAAGGCTTTTTTCCACTCTTGGCCAGCTGATGATTTTATCCTGGATGCGAAAGATTTCCATTCCATCCCTCCTTGAGCACAACCTTGTGTACACATTTTTTGTTTATTTTACCTCAATCAAGCTACATTGACAAGAAAATAAGAACTGCCCGCTTCATAGACTCGGGCAGTTCTTAAAATCCAAATTCTAAACCAAACTATAATCCATTTTTAATTTTTTCAATAAGCTTAAGCATCGTCTTAGAATCTGAAGCCTGGTTAATTTCAAATCTGATATGGGCAGCTCCGGGCATACCTTTGACATACCATCCCAAATGCTTTCGCATCTCCCTGACCGCTGTATATTCACCCTTGAAGGCAATCGATAAAGCAAGCTGCCGTTCTGCCACATGCATTCGTTCCAATATTGTTGGAGAATTAATAACGGTTCCTGTTTCCAGCAATTCTACTGTCTGATCAAAAAGAAAAGGATTACCCAAAGAAGCTCTGCCAATCATAACCGCGTCACAACTGGTTTCATTTATCATTTTTACTGCATCTGATGGGCAGGTAATATCTCCATTGCCGATCACGGGAATGGATAGGATTCTTTTTAACCGAGCAATTTGCCTCCAATCGGCATGGCCGGTATAAAACTGATTCCGATCACGGGCATGTAATGTTACGGCTTGCGCCCCTTCCTGCTCTGCTACCCCGCCTAATTCCATATAGTTAAGATGCTCCTGATCCCAGCCGCTTCTCATCTTGACTGTTACCGGCACTTTAACTGCCCGGGTCACTGCCCGGATCATCAGGCGGCAGCGCTTGATATCGTTCATAAGGGCTGCCCCTGCTCCATTTCTGATAATTTTAGGAGTAGGACAGCCCATATTCAAGTCAATCAGATCTGCCCCCATACTTTCAGCAACTCGTGAAGCTTCTGCCATCCTCTCCGGCTCTGATCCAAATATCTGGATAGCGACGGGCGGAGTCTCCCCTTTTATATCAGCCAGCTTTACAGTTCTGGCTTGTTTACATATCAACCCCATATCATTTATCATTTCTGTATATACAAGTCCACAGCCATATTCTCTTGCTAAAATACGAAATGCTTTGTCAGCGACGCCAGCCATAGGTGCGGCAAAAACTCGGTTAGGTATGATCACATCGCCAATTTTTAACATTCACTACCCCTTTTAAATCATATTAT
>CAZNPR010000175.1:0-1509 GCA_964574965.1 uncultured Syntrophomonas sp.
AAAATGCTGTCTGATATTTTGACCATGATCGGCAAAAGCCAGCTCATTACCGATGGATCTGAAACCAACGACATGAGCGGCATGGCCACAAAGGAAAACCGGTTGATCCTGAAAGCCAGTGACGGGAGCAAAAAGGAAATCAAATTTGCTTTTGATGATCCGGCCTTTGCGGTGGGGTATCTTGAAATCGATAGCGCCAAATATGATCCCGGTTTCAGTTTTTTCAGGTATATCAGGGACTTTACCGAATACCGGCAGTTTGATACCAACATTGACGAAGCTGTCAAAGAATTGTTTGGCCAATATGATTGGACGGTGGACTATAAAGTGAATTCCAGCAAAGAAACCCTCCCCTCCGATCTGCAACATGAGGCGGGAGAATTCCCGGTCAAGATCTACTGGGCTTATAACAACGGACTTTCCAAAAGTATCGGGCTGGATTACGCTGATTTGCTGGGCAAGGAAGTGCAGGTGGAGCTCTACCGTTTAAGGGAGCCGCTGCCTGAAACTATGCATCCCAGAATGAATGCCCGGGGGATCGTTATGAAATACGATGATAAAATCGTCGGGGCTTTTATTGATGCCGGCAGACATGATCCTTTCGCCTGCTCCCTGGACCGGAAAAGCTTGCCGGACATAACCGGCAAGGACTGGGACGAGTGGGTCAGTGATCATATCAACTACGATAATGCACTGGAAATCAAGTTATCCAAAATGACCCCGGAGGAAATCATCAAGCAGTATTATGAAGGGATGAACAGCAATGACCAGAAGATGATGTTTGCCTGTATGACCCGAAAGAATCTGTGTAATTACCTGGCTGCCAATATGGATAATAACCAACTGATCAATGAAAGTTTCAACGATGTTTTTGCTGACGGTGAAGGAAATGTAAAATCCGCAAAACTCCTTGATGTGAAGGAAATGAACGGGATGAACAATGAACCGGGCATGAAAGAGTACGCAGTAACTGTAGATTACCAGTTTAAAAATGAGATCACTTCGGCCAGCGGAGAACAGCCAAGGTTTCTTATCTTAAAAAAGGAATCCGCTCAAAGCGGCTGGCGGATCCACAGTGAAGGGACCGGGCCATAAGAGCCAAGAATCCCTTCTCTTTTGCCCCTCCCATTTATTAGCCACCAGAAAAGATTCCCCTGTGTCAAATAACAGGTGGAAAAATAGTTTTGGAGAATATTTCTAAAATGTACCAGTGAGGAGCTTGAGATAGTTATTTAATGGAGAAGATACGCTAATGAAAAACTTCCAAAGAAGCAACCCCTTATTTTCCCTGTGCGGCTTAAACTGCGGGCTGTGTACGATGCATCTTGATCATTACTGTCCCGGCTGCGGGGGCGGCCCCGGGAACCAGCCATGTGCCATTGCCAGGTGCAGCCAGCAGCACGGCAGCATCGAATACTGCCATTTGTGCGATGCCTATCCCTGTGAGAAATATGACGGCATAGATGAATTTGACTCCTTTATCGCCCATCGCCATCAGTTAAAGGATCT